>JAVBJR010000343.1:0-3460 GCA_031546965.1 Dysgonomonas sp. | reverse complement strand
TGATGGTCCAATTGTCCGAAAACAGATACGACGCAGAGCAAAATAACCGAGCAAACTTTCATTTTGTATCGTGCAATAAATTCACGTATATACCACTGTTAAAACAGCTTATATATATACGTATATATTCCATGGCACATGTGGTATTGTTCTTGTTATGAACTATATCATTGAAGATTAGATCTCGTTGAAATGAAAAACCAATTTTTCATACGTCGCACCAAAACAAAGTGTGATCGTCAAAACAGCAGCTGTGCAAATGTACATTTGAAACAATGTCAAATGTATTACAAACCATATTATAAATCAACTTCAAAACAAAACTATTTTATGTTGATATAACCTTGTTAAATTTCAGCATCTTTTCCATGTTTCGGGACTCAGGAAGGTATTTACGGGTATTTCAACCATGAAAATCTCTTTGTAAGTTTTATTTCCATTTTGGGAACAAACTATTGTTATATATAGCTATCCACTACTTTGTTGAAATTTATATAAATGTAAAAAATTCCAAGCCAAAAATTGTGAAACTAACACATTATCAAGAAACATTTTTTTATTTACAATTTTCCAAAATAATCTGATACAATGTAGTGTTTAATAAGGCTAAAGATACTGCAATGCAAGTTATTTGAAGCCAACAATATGTACATACATACCATTCATACATTATTTATACACATCACAAATACAGTGTATGGGTACATCGATTGTACGAATTCCACATGATATTGGGAAATCATGCATGTTTTTACAGATAATTTAGTAATCATTGATTTCAAGTGTGCATGGCTAGAATATTGTCACAGTAGGTATACAATATGAGTAGGATTATGGGTCAAACCGCATTATGTCAGTTTTGGCGATCACGGACACTTCGGCATAAGTATCCTCAGGTTATCATTCAATTCCTCATTGTCTTTTGGGGAATTGTGTTGCTAACTATAGTTGAAATCTAAATACATTATTCACATTTATGTAAAATGTATGTCGGCAATCCAATCATTTCGCATTAATAATTGTGTGTCACGGTTATAAAAATGTATTCATTGTTGCTATGAAAATGATATCACATTTTCCTAATTTGTAATTGTAATGAATTCATTGAATTCATAGATGCAAGAGTAGATGCTCAGTCATTGGATTTCATGTTATCGATGCGCAAAATGTCGATAAAGATCGATGTTCACAAATTCTCAATATACCATTATTTACAAACAAACACTGGCAAATTGTACATTTTTGGATTGATTTCACCATATTAATCTCAATTGACAACCACGCACGCATGCGCAGTTTATAAAATCCATCATATATTGATGTAACGCACATAAAAAATAAAAATAGGCCTATTGTTATACCGCCTTGGTCACGCGTTATCTTCACGAAAAACCAATAAAAACCACTTAAAATACGCCATCCATGCTCCAAATGACAACTACTACGACTGGAATTCAGTAAACTTCTTCAACTAACCTCAAAATGTTGTTTTTCAAAGGTTTTTCCGCATCGAAAACCGTTTTTCCCATGGATTTTTCCGGTGACCGTTGCAACCGTTTTTCTTCTCGACGTTCGAAAGTTTGAATCCATCGCTCGCCTCTGATTGGCTAATCGCCTTGAAAGGGGCGGACCTTCTTTAATAAAATTTTGCGGCTCGGTACCGCCATCTAGCGGGTAAAGCCCCAACTAATTAAAAGAATCTAAAATACATTAAAATTATCGGTTTTTCTTCATTTTTATATTGATTCTAGTCATTATTAAACCAAAATACTTCATTATAAAGGGAAACAAAAACATTATTTCGGTTATATAAGCAGAAATGTGAATATAAATTCGAAAAATATCTAAAATAAATCTTTTTTGGTAATTTTATTGCGCAATTAAATGAAAAATAAATGAAAATATTGAATTGCAAATATCCTAATTATGTTTATTATTTAAATATGTTAACATCCAGGTGTACTTGGACAGTTCCATTATCTTATTCTCATAATCACATATATAACTACATTTGAACACGCAAAGTATAGCCGATAACACCGCATTATATTAAAATATCAAAATGAATTGGGATTTTATCACAGCTAAAATATAAACTAATTAATAATAAATTTAAATTTAAATGTTGCAGACAAACAATTGAGATTCACTGCACAAAAATAAGATTTTGCGAATCGCGTTGAACAGTAATTCGCAACTCGCGATAAACAAGGTATAAACAGAATATTTAATATCAAGGATTAATAAAATTAATGAAATTAATAAAATGAAACAAACAAATTTTATTTTTTAATGTGGCACAAAAGTGTTGATAGTGGAAATTATTACTGCACGTAAAATCACCCAAAATGTGCTAAATGTTGTCCGACATCATGAAACTCAGTCAGGATATGTGTTCAAAAAATAAGAAATGTAAGGAGCATTTAGTTAGTCTCTAAATTAAAATCCTAAATGAGATACGGAAGATTCATGAGATTATTTACAGGGAATGCATGCGGTAACAAAAACATTCGTGGCTTTCGAGTCACGATTGGTTTACGTAGCGGGTAAGTCGTCAACTTCGCCGATATCTATGTGTGTTTCGCCGTTGAGAAAATAACTGAATTTATACGTGAGTTTCACTTTCTCCTGTAAAATAGAAATCAAAATATATTAACATCATTTTTCATATTTATAATATTCTACTAATGTTAGAAATGATATGTGCAATGTTGGGTAACTGTTGCAACAAAGGAAAAACATTGATCAACTATTGGGCAAGACATAGATCAACAATTGAGCAAAACATTGATCAATTATTGGGCAAAACATTGATCAACTATTGGGCAAAACATTGATCAACTATTGAGCAGAACATTGAGCAAATATTGAGCAAAACATTGACCAACTATTGGGCAAAACATTGATCAACAGTTGAGCAAAACACTGACCAACAGTTGAGCAAAACAATGAGCAAAACATTGATCAACTATTGAGCAAATCAATGAGCAAAACATTGATCAACTATTGGGCAGAACATTGATCAACTATTGAGCAAAACATTGACTAGCTATTGAGTAAAACATTGATCAACAGTTGAGCAAAACACTGATCAACTATTGCGCAAAACATTGATCAAATATTGAGCAAAACTTTGATTAACTTATTGAGCAAAACATTGACCAACTACTTAGCAGAACTTTGATCAACCAACATGCAAAACATTGATCAGCTATGGTGTAAAACATTTATGAAAACATTGAGCAAGACATTGATCAACTATTGCGTAAAACATTGATCAACTATGGTGTAAAACATTGATGAAAACATTGATCAACAGTTGAGCAAAACATTGATCAAATATTGAGCAAAACAATGAGCAAAACATTGATCAACTATAGGGCAAAACATTGACCAACTACTTAGCAGAACATTGATCAACTATTGGGTAGAACATTGATCAACTATTGAGCAAAACATT
>JAVBJR010000618.1:0-2514 GCA_031546965.1 Dysgonomonas sp. | reverse complement strand
TTTTTTTTAGCCCGCCGAATAAAATTTCGCCGCCTGGGAGTTTAACCAGTCCATCACTACCGTTTTCAAATCTTCAATGACGGATTTTCACAACTTGAGGGGCTGCTGGTTTTCACGCTCATCTGCACTCAAGGTCATACCAAGACAAACATCAGCAGGTTGATAACTTGATCGGAAGGTGGCCGAGTTGATGTTACTGTGTATGTGCAATTCGTTTATTGTCATGCCAATTTCGGTCACTACATTTGAAATTTGTAATTCCCAGGCGGCGGCTTAAAAAAACGTTTTTTACGGTGTCCAAGGGTCTTGGAAAATTATGGTGACTACACTGTAACATTAAGTGGTAATGTACATGTTTGAAACAACCGGGACATATTTTTCCCTTGATTAGTTTTTGATTTGTAGTCAATCGGCCCTTACTTTTGAAATGAGCCTCGTACATTTTTGAAAATTCTCAATTTTCACAACTCAAAAACAATTAATGATTTGCTTGGAAGACATACTTTAATAATTAAGCTGGGAAGCTAGGGTGCTTTACATAATTCAATGTAAGATTAGTTTTCCCTGCTGAAATACTAAGAATGCACATTATTGTGATGAGACATCATACAATGATTACCTAAAGTATAGTGATGCTGAATTAAAGTACTGACAGGGTAAAACATAATTTTTAACTGTAAAAAAATGATAATTACAATGTCAGGTCATATTCAGATGAATTTTTTAATATATATTATTACATCCATAATTTACATGTACTTGTTATTACAACATAATTTAGAATTAAACTTGGTAAGATTATTAAGACTAGATCAAAACCCTCTTTGCTATTTGCATTATTTCAGTCGCACAAACATGAAAACCACAAATCAAAGTTAGTAAACACACCTAGCCCTATTATAAAGCTTTTTAAACCAAATTAAGAATGCCATTCACCAGAGAATGAAGTAACATTATTATTGCATTATGAATTTGGGAAGTGTAAAAACGATTTTTGATTCTGTTTTTTTTTCCTCAATGTTTCACGCGTATTACAATTTTCACATTCATCACACCATGCAATTTTTTACAATTTTTACAATGCAATATGCATGAGTACTGTATAATATGTTTCGGAAAAAACGAGGGGGGGGGGAGGTGTTAACTAATTTGTGACATCATTTATGAAGGGGGGTTTCCACATTTGTGACAACTTGTGACAAGGGGGAGGGGGGAGGCTAAAAATGCACGAAATTTGCGGACGTATACGTCCGCAAATTATAATTTATAGACAGTCCCTGATGAAGGAGTGAAATGCATGAATGTTTTCATATTGTGTGCTGCAACAGTGTAGTAGGTAGAGGTGGGTATAGGTTCATGATTGTTGGTGTAATGCTGAATTGTGGTAAATGAATGAGGTATGAGAAAGTAATGTGTGGTATATATGTTACAGTAAATATGAAAAATCCGTCATTTTGCAAAATTACTAGTAAGTTTGCAAAATTGCTGATTGTGCCGCTATTTTGCAAACTGACTAGTAATTTTGCAAAATCACGAGTTGTACCGTTAATTTGGATAAACATGCAATACTGGTACGGAAATTCGGTACGGAAATTCGATACTTTTGGCAGCTGGTCACGTGTTCGTGCATGACGTCACACATGGCGGGAAAGTTGTATTTGAAACGTTTTGGGTGCCCTATTTCGTAGAAGCAAAAATGTGTGCGGCAATGTTATTAAAACGTATTAAATTGCATTCAAGTATAATAGTTTAAATCGTATTAAATTAAAATAGTTTAAATCACTTTAAATTAAATGCATTAAATTAAAATTGATGAAATCCATAACATTAAAATTGATTAAACCAATGACATTAAAATTAAATCACATTAAAATAAAATCGCTTTAAATTGAAATAGTTTAAATCGCATTAAATTAAAATAGTTTAAAATGCATTAAATTAAAATTGATTAAATCAATTACATTAAAATTACATCGCATTAAAATTAAATCACCTTAAATTAAAATAGTTTAAATCACATTAAATTAAAATAATTGAAATCGAATTAAATTAAAATGGTTTAAAATGCATTACATAAATATTGTTTGCATGCATTAAATTAAAATTGATTTAAATGAATTTATGAAAGTTGCAAATGCACTTGTCATTTTGCAAAATCACGAGTTGTACCGTCAATTTGGAGAAACAGTACCGTTACGGAAGGTTGATACCACTGGCAGCCGGACACGTGCATGACATCACACATGGTGGGAAAACTGGGTAGCATTTTAAATAGATTGCAATGCATTAAATTAAAAGCCATTACATTAAATTAGGTAACATTTAAAATAATGTTCAATAAGTTAATGTAAATGGAGTTAAGCCAAAACACATTATAATAATTACAATAACAATCTAAACTGTAGTGTAAAGTAACATTAAAACACTTAACTGAAATTACATAAACCCTATGCATTTATTTTAATACCTTTACTATAATGTTAATGCAAATTAAATTTTAATTTCATGCATTTC
>JAVBJR010000335.1:0-3244 GCA_031546965.1 Dysgonomonas sp. | reverse complement strand
AGGTAGAGCATAAAAAGTTCAGTCCTTGTAAAAGGACGTAAATTTCAATTTCAGCCTCCTAACTTCAGTATTTAAGGAGTTATAAGCGATTTTGTGTTGACTGGGTGTGGCTACATTAGGTTCAGATAGATCTGAAAAATTCAAACTTACCTCGTGATGACGTATATAAAAAGTGGGCGTGGCTGCATTAGGTTCAGATAGATCAGAAAAATTCAAATTTACCGCGTGTTGACGTATACAAAAAGTGGGCGTGGCTACATTAGGCTCAGATAGATCTGAAATAAAAATATCTCGCTTAAGAACGGGCTGATCGATATTTGCGGATGTGATGTCCTCATTTGATGACATCACATACGAGCTTGAAAAAAGGGGCCTTGGTGAGGGCTATGACATCACTATGCCACAGCCCTCAGCCCCCTGTGTGGTGTGTGGTGTGTGGTGTGTGTGTGTGTGTTGTGTGTGGTGTGTGTGTGGTGTGTGGTGTGTGGTGTGTGGGGTGTGGGGTGTGGGTGTGTGGGCGTGGGCGCGGGCGCGGGCGCGGGCGCAGGCGCGTGCGCGTGCGTGTGTGTGTTTGGTACAAGTCAATTAAGTTTATAGCAGTGTTTGTTATTTTTTGTTTTGCTTTGGTAAAGTGTTTTAATTTCAAATCTTTCTACGACAGTAGTTTCAAGGTTGTAAAAATTCATTGAATATTCAAAATGTATATGTTGAATGTTATAAGTGCTGAATAGTGAATTATTTTGTCTAAACCTATAAAGACTATCAAAATGTTTCAACGTCAAGCAAGTCGTGCAAGTTAAATAATTTAGTGTTCATACGCGCAAGTTCGAAAGTACATTATTCAGTGTGCAATTAGTGAAGTTTTGATATTTTAGGTACAAGTTATATTTACCTACATATATACATGCTGAGATTCAAAATTATTTGTAACATATTCTTTGGTGTGTCTTGGATTTTCCTATGAATTGTTTCCTGCATGCAATATAGTCTTGTATACCGTTTGCATGTTTGTTTCCATTGCCATCGTTGTAGTATTTGGTTTGTCCATTTTGGTGCATATGTTTTGTTTTATTCAATGTATCCATTGCTTGCATTATCATATTTCAGTTGTTTGCTTGGCAGGTTTTGTACAAATTAATTAATTGACAAACAAAGTGATATAAAGGTAAGTTCATATGATAAAGTGTCTAATATTTCAAGTTCAAGTCTGTAAACAATTCAATGTTAATATTCGAAGTACACAGTTTTTCATTTTAGTTATTGTTAAATGCTTTGTAGTTTTAAGTTTCAAATTCAATTATTGTTCAAATATATATGATCAATGGTATAAATGCATCAATCCTGTCTAAACTCTCTTGTATCATCAAAAACAATGTTCGTTGTGAACAACCCTTATCAGTGACTATTAAATACGTTATTTGCGGACGATCCCTGACATCATTATCATCAGTAGTTGTTATGAAAGATCCGTAGCAAAGTGTCTGTAAGCAAGTAATTACACTGCAAGAATGTTGCATTCAAATATTGCCACACAAATTGTATTTCAATGTTTTCTGCTAGTCAATTATCTATAAAGTTGATGAAATGACCTGTTTGGACATGAAATAGCCTCATAGCAGGTTACACATTTGGTAATTTCCATGAATTATTGAGCATTTCTTAGAAAAGGCCTGAGTTTGAGGTTTTTCCTAGTCTCGCAGACTTTACAGTCAGGTGTGGTCAAGAGAACAGGTGTGGACTTGTATTTCCTAGCCTCAGTGTACATACCCTTTTAATGCCCTTTAATCCTTATTCAAATATGTTGTCAGTATGGTTCATTGGTAACTTCTTGGCTTTCCGAATATGAGGTCCCAAGTTCAAATCCCAGTGCTGCCACCTACATCTGGGTTTCAGATAGGACTGAATTTGCGGATCGGTATGTATCGATTGCAGATCGGTATGTATCGATTGTGGAACGATGACGTCATCCAAATTCCACGAATTGATGACGTCATATTAGCGTCAGATAGGACTGAAATTTGAAAAAAAGGCTTCAGATAGGACTGAAAATTCGAATTTCCCGCCAACCGGAAGTGGGAGGAGCTAATTTGCATACTCGCACCTGATTGGTCGATTTAAATTGGCCACGTCCCCTAATTCCTAGAATAGTCACGCCCCCTAATTCCTGTAAATGACGTCACTTCCTCCGCCGTATGGCCCTCCTGTACTACTCACGAGCTCATCAAAACGCCACGAGTGTTGCCACCTATAGACAAACTTACACACTAAACGTCGTTTTTGCTGTTTCTCATTGTTTTCACTTTTCTAGTGCATTTGTTAGGTAGTTTTATGCAGTTTTTCATGCAAATTCCTTATAATTTGATGTTTTACATATGCATTACCCACATGTAACCTAACTCACACACCCCAAAGTGCATTCCATTTTTCCACCGTGCACATTTCTCGCGATACGTGTTCTTGGTTGCTAATTTTTTGACGGCTCGTTGGAAATATGTCGACCCCCCCCCCCACCGTCAGATACGACCGAAGCCACAGTCCCCCCCCTTTGGAGCTGGCTGCACACTCCACAGTCACGCTAACCCCATTCTGGGCTAAGGACGTTGAGGTTTGCACTGGGGCTTCGGAAAGCCTGCAGACTTTTTGTGAGGGACCAGCCACAGGGTAAGGATAGAGGGAAGGTTAGTGTAGCTAGTTTTCCTAGGGCACGGATTAATGACATTAGAGAACGGGTGGGGAGCGCAGTGAGGGCAGTGGCGGCGGATGAGGTACTGGTTGTACTACAGGTTGGTGTGTGCGACCTTGAAAGTGCGACAGGAGATACTGTGCTGAAGGACTTGGTGGACCTGGCAGTCTCCACCAAGTCAGCGCGGCCTGGGGTGGAGGTCAGAGTTGTGGCTGTCCCCGAGCGCTTTGATAGAGGGTGGGTGGTTTGGAAAAGAGCTGCCTTTGTTAACGATAGGTTGATCGAGCGGTTGGGTAGGGTTGGGGTTCGCATGGGTAGTTGGAGCGATGATGGGGTGCACTTCAGCAGAAAAGCAGTGGGGGGTAAGGTTGCCGAGTTTGTGCAACATTTTTTAGAGTAGATGCTGGCCAGGGTCGCGGATCTGAAGGGGCTGGCAGGGAAAGTAGTCATGAAGTGCATGCAAGCACGGGTAACAATGAGAACAAACCAGTGAAATCAGTCCTTACACATTCGTTAAATTGTTTATATACTAATGCGCGAAGCTTAGAGAACAAGATCGAT
>JAVBJR010000294.1:0-20070 GCA_031546965.1 Dysgonomonas sp. | reverse complement strand
ATAAGCGCTGCCGTTGCCGTTAAAATACCGACAAGGAAACTTAAAAAAATAATAAAGTGTTGTTCTCTTATATTCCTGTTTTTCCAGGCAATAAAATTATTGAAAGCGCTCTTCTCCGACATACCTATAAATCTTATGAACCTCAAATTTACAAATAAGAATACAAAGAAAGAAGCTTTTAAAGAATCAAATTTTGGAAAATGTGAGGGAGGGTGATTGTTGAATAAATAGAGAATTAGAATTAGTTTATTATTTCAATATTGTAATTTTCTTTATGTGCCAATTCGATTATTCTATTTATATTTCCAATACTCCATTCTGTGGAGACCACAAAATTGATACCATCAGCACTTTGTAAGATGTCTTTTTTCTCCATAAAATGCCTTTTTTGGGGGGCATGAGCATATTTTTGATTTACTGCATCAAGCTGATTTATTACACCTGTCGAACCCTGTAGTGCAGGAGGAAATCTTGATAATAACTCATAAAAGCTTAAGCTTGGATTATTTTCATTGAAATATTTGACAATTTCAAACACAAGGCGACCTTTTCCAAGTGTCATGCCATTAAAAATATATTTTGTTTTATCTCTGTTTGAAAGAATTGCAGATTGCCTTTCCTCTGTCTTTTCTCTAATTTTTACTAAATAGTTTTCAGCTTCAGGTAAAGGTATAATTTGATTGATATCCAAAAGTACTTCACCATTAAATAAATAAGGCGACAATTTCACACATGTTATGTCTATGCCTTTACTTATCAACCACATAACTGAGGTCGTTAGTTCTTTTGAAAAACTAGCCGAAGCTAAAATGATTTTGATGTCAGA
The DNA here is from genome assembly GCA_031546965.1 of Dysgonomonas sp. Taxonomy (GTDB): domain Bacteria; phylum Bacteroidota; class Bacteroidia; order Bacteroidales; family Dysgonomonadaceae; genus Dysgonomonas_A. The sequence continues at coordinate 19,244 of JAVBJR010000294.1, read as the reverse complement.
AGCAAAATCTTCTTCCAAAGGTTTTTTCCAATTCAAAAAAGCTAATAGTTCTTCTTTTGCATTTTTACCGAACTCTCTTTTGTTTAAATAGCTTTGGTATATATCAATACATTTGTCAAAACTCATTGTAGAAATCATCGAGGCATATCTAAGGGCTTGCAATTCCATGTGATCGCCTGTGTCGGTTCTCTTTAATTCGATAACTACAAGATTTGCATCTTTATCAATACCTAGTAAATCGATTCTTTTTTTACTTTCATCCCAATCCGAAAATTCTTCGGAAATAATGAGTGTATTTTCAGATATGATTTCAATTTTATCTCTCAAATAATTTTGTAAATGATATCTTTCCATAATTCCATTTGCTTGGAAACTGGTTTTTGGAATTTCCGTTATTCCATCGCTTGATATGTTATAAATTCCCATATTTCTGTTTATTAGTTTTTTTTACACAACCACAATCCCAAACTCCCCCAATAACCCCGATAAATTATTCTCTGAAAACACTGCTTTTTTCAAATTATTTTGAGTTGGGCTTATTGTAAAGTTATAAGCAGTACTTAAGTTAGCTTCTTTTAGGTTTGTGTTAGAAAATGTAGCTTCTTCCAAATTTACTTGATGAAAGAGCGAATTTTGAAGTTGAGTACCCTCCAAATCAACCCCTTTCATCGAACATTTCCGAAAGGAGGTATTAGCCATCTTTAGCTTTTCGAATGAGCAAAAGTCTAATATACAATCTATAAAGTTTACTTCAAATAAAAATCCGGGACAACGACTGAAATCGACACCCATTACTTTGCAATTCTCGAATCTGACATCATTCATCTGTGTGTTTTTTAGTTTACACATTGATAAATCACAGTCTTTGAACGTACAATTAGAGAAAATGCAGTTGATCAATTCTAATTCAAACAGATTGCATCTCTCTATGGTACATTCAAAATATTCGATACCGGACATTCCTATTTTTAGAAATATGTCTTGTGTAATTATTTGGTTTTCGTAAATTTTGCTCATATCTTGGAAATAGTCCTTATTCTCTAATTACTTTAATTTGACCGCCCAAACCCAGTTTTATAATACTCGATGGCTTTGGATTCGATAATTCCTCTTGACGAAAACCTACAATATAGTCTACGCCATTTTTTATCTCTTCCGATATTTGCGAGAAATTTTGTGGTGAAGCTTCTCCACTTACATTTGCCGATGTAGAAACAATAGCCTTACGAAAACGTCTGCAAAGTTCTTGAGAAAATTTCTCTTGAGTAACTCTAATGGCTAATGTGCCATCTTCGGCTATCAGATTTTCGGCAACGTAGCGCGCTTTATCGTAAATAATAGTGAGAGGTTTTTCGGATACTTCGATAAGATCCCAAGCCATATCGGGAACTTCTGCCAAATAATAATCTAGTTTTACAGGCACATCTATCAATACAATCATAGATTTGCTGTCCGAGCGTTTTTTGAGTTCGTATACCTTGCGGATGGCTTCTTCATTGGTAGCATCGCAACCTATGCCCCATATTGTATCAGTAGGGTATAGTATAATTCCTCCTGCATTCATCACTTCGCAGGCTTTTAGTATATCTTCTTTCATTTTATGATCTTAATTGATAAATATAAACGTTTTTGTAGTCAGATCCATCACGTATCCAATCGATAAGTTCTCCGCTACGTGAGTAACCTGCTTTTTCGAAAAGACGGACACTTTGCAGATTATCTGTACCTATGTATGCGAATATTTGCTTAATTTTAAAAAAAGAGAAAACGTATTCTTTTATTATTTCCAATGTTTGCGAAGCATAATTGTTATTTCTGTAATCTTCATCGATTAAGATTCCAATTCCGGCACGACTGTGGTGAAAATCAAATTCATATAAGTCAATAGTGCCTATAACTGCCTTTGATGATTTCAGTTCTATCATCAATCGCAGCTGTTTAGCCTCGTAAATATCCTGTTGTTGGGTTTCTGAAATATAAGTACGCAATGCCAATTTCGAATAGGGGGTTAATGTATTACCGTATATCCAAAGATTAGTATTATTTTCCCATTTATAAAGATACGCTAGATCTTCGGGCTCAAGGGCACGTAGTCTAAGGTTGTTGTTTTCGAGATACATATTCAATTATTTTTTAGTAAATTGTGTTCCTATAGTTATTCCTGTCGATGGATTATATATTTGATATTGTATATTTTTCTGCCTATTCGCATCCATTTGACGGATTATTTCTTCGTAGCTAAAATCATCCTTGTTGTAGGTAATAATTGTATTATTATCAAATTTGTTCTTTTTATTGGTCATCTTTAAACTTTTCATCAAACATTCAAAGTATATTTTAGTCTTAATACCTCCTAAAACTAAAAATGAAAAGAACTTGTGGTGGGGATAATATTTCTTGTAAAAGATTCTCATAGCACCATAAAAAGCATCCATATACTTGATGTTACCCTTATTGGTGCTTTCCCCTTTGTAATGGATAATACGTTCGGGCAGATAATAATTCTTATATCCAGCCTTTTCTATACGGTACGATAGGTCTATATCCTCGCCATACATAAAGAAAGCTTCATCCAGCACGCCTGCTTTATCGAGAGCCTTTTTGCGTATCATCATAAAAGCACCTGCCAATATGGGAACTTGATGGATTTTATCTTCATCCAAATATAATAAATTATATGCTCCGAACAGAGGTGATTTGGGAAATATAGATGCTAAGCCAAACATTTTGCAGAATGAAGCCCAAGGAGATGGAAAACCTCTTTTTGATTCGGGTAAGAATTGTCCTGCCCCATTTATCATCTTCACGCCTATTGCTCCCGATGTTGGATTATCATCGATGAAATGGCATACATTCGATAATACATTTTCGCCGACAACAGTATCCGGATTGAGTAGTAAGATGTATTCACCTCCGGCAAAGCGTATTCCTTGATTATTAGCTTTTGAAAATCCCGGATTAGTTTTGTTTTCAAGAAAGTGAATATTAGTTTGCTTGAATTTATTTTTCAAATATTCAATAGAACCGTCTGTAGAATTGTTGTCGATAATGATAATCTCGAAAGTAAAAGCAATGTTTGAATCTAAAATAGAATTCAAACATTGCTGCAAAAAATATTTCACATTGTAGTTAACAATGATTATCGACAATTTCATTTTGTAGTTACAAGTTACGAGTTACAAGTTACAAGTTAGTTAGTAACGCAGAACTCGTAACTTGTAACTTGTAACTAATTTTCAATATCCATCACGCTCAAACATTTCCCCCAAACGGATAAAGAAATTCTTTTTCCGACGACTTTTTTGTTTATTTTCTCCGGCAGACATCATTATTCTCTCAAATGAAAATTCACCACGTTCGGCAGCTTTCACAGCATTGTAAATAACACCCCAATCGGGAAGTCCACCCACATTGCGGTCGTCTATAAATAATTCGGCAGTAAGTTTACGCGATGCTCTAGAGGTATCTTCCTCCGGATAGTTTTTATTAGCTGCAAAAAATGTGAGTCCTTGTTTTGCACAATAATCTATCGCTTCTTGCAATAGGCTACCGTTTCTCACAGTCCACAAAATAAGAACATGCCCATCTTTCTGTAGCTTCAATAGTGTATCTATGGCAAAAGGGACAGGGGCACCTAGTTTTGGATACTCATGTTCAACAATTGTTCCGTCAAAATCAACAGCTATAATCATTTCTTTCTAATTCTATTAAATAATGCAATTAATGTATTTATTGTTCAGTTATATTGGTCTCGTTTTCTATTCCGGCTTTGCCGGGTATGCACAAAAACAATGCAAATATACTAATGAAAGCCAAATACTTGAAATTTTTGATGCCCGTAGTGTTTAAACAAATCAAATTAAAGACCGAGATAGATAATAACGTACCCAAACGGATCATGTATTTGATGAAATATTTTTTGAGAGCCGTTTTTGCATCCGTTTTGTCCGATTCATTTAAACGGGGATGAAGCAATTTCAAGGAAGCGAATATTCCTCCCAAGGTAAATATTATTGCCCATCGTTCTAATGCCACATTTTCGATTGGTTGTGTATATTTACTTGTGTATACCACATCCAACACAAAAGCCACCAGCATAATTATAACACAGCTCCAGTATATAAGTTTCAGTTTTCGATGCAATTTATCAAGCATTTTGAATTCGATTTTTAATTTAAGTAGTAATAAAAAGGTCTGTGACCTTAAAGGTTAAATGATTCGTTGAAAAGGGTACGATTGATGATAGACCTACCCAATGTAATTTCGTCGGCATATTCTATTTCGTCACCAATAGATATGCCTCTGGCTATCATCGATATTTTGATGTTATAAGGTGCCAGTTTTTTATAAATATAAAAATTAGTGGTATCGCCTTCCATGGTTGTACTCAAGGCGAGTATTATTTCTTTGATATCACCTTCGGATACTCGTTTTACAAGGCTGTCTATTTGCAAGTCTCCGGGTCCAATACCATCAATTGGAGATATTATTCCTCCCAATACATGGTATAAGCCTTTAAATTGAGATGTGTTTTCGATAGCCATCACTTCTTTGATATTTTCGACAACACATACAAGCGACTTATCTCGAGCCGGATTTGCACAAATGGGGCATATATCTACGTCCGAAATATTATAACATGACTTACAATATTTCACTTCATTTTTGAGGGTGACGATTGCCGACGAAAAATTTCCGACTGCCTTATTATCTTGGCGAAGCATGTGTAGTACAAGCCTAAGTGCTGTTTTTCGACCAATACCCGGAAGTTTGGCAAATTCGTTTACAGCATTTTCGAGTAATATGGATGGATATTTTTGGATCATTGTTTTCTGTTACTTTAATGCCGCGAAGTTACATATTAAGATAAGAGAAATAATACTTTTCGGCTTTTTTAGAAAGAAGTTGTATATTCAATAAGTCAGAAGCATCCGAAATGCTTTTTATTTCGCCATTCTTATAGAGAATATCTATGCTGTCGTCTTTTAAATTATACATATCGGTGACGACCGTTCGTGACGATACCAAGTACGCAGCGTCTTCCTCCGATAATCCCCATTTTTCTACATATTTGTTTATATAATGATCTATATGATCTTGAGTAGCGGGTTCAGCCAAAACTTCGGTTTTAAACAGGTTTCGGTTCACAAAAGCCTTACTTAATGTTGATAGCAAAAAATCATCAGAATTAGCCCATACTTTAAGAGCGCACCAAATATCCGAATCGTCTAGATCTATGAAGTGTTGAATAGCTTCGTCTCCAAAATTGGTTTTCGTAATATGATGAGTCAAAAAGAACTTAAGTGATGGCGAAGCAAAAAGGTCTACACCTTGGATCGTTAGTTCTTTAGCCCTCTTTAATGTACTAATTAATACATTTTCTGCTCCTATGGCTGTTTTGTGATGGTATACCTGCCAGTACATCAACCTTCTAGAGAGAAGGAAATTTTCAATGGAATATACTCCCTTCGATTCTACAACCAGTTTGTTATTACGAACATCAAGAATCTGAACGATACGTTCCGAACCTATATTTCCTTCGTTTACTCCTGTGAAAAAACAATCGCGACGCAGGTAATCGAGCCTGTCGACATCCAACTGACCACTCACCAGTTGATGAAGAAATTCTTTCGGATATTCATCCTTAAATATAGCTATGCAGGTATCTAACTCTCCGTTAAGTTCTATATTCAGTTTTTGCATCAACCGAAGCGAAATCTCTTCGTGATATATATCATTGGTTATTGTATGTTCCAATACATGAGAAAAAGGTCCGTGACCTACATCATGTAATAGTATGCAAGCTAAAGCCCCATTTTCTTCATCTTCACTTATCTTACAGCCCTTTGATTGGAGATTATTTAAAACTTCCTGCATCAAATACATAGCTCCAAGGGAGTGGTGAAATCGGGTGTGTTGCGCGCCAGGATAAGCAAAGGAAGCCATGCCCAATTGCTTTATCCGGGTGAGCCGTTGCAGATATGGATGATTTATAATTTGTGATATAAATTCATTCGGAATGGTTATAAAACCAAAAACAGGATCATTTATTATTTGCTTGTTCTTTATCACCGTATATGTATTAAAAAAACACAGATTTGGAGTGCAAATCTGTGTTCAAAGGTATAAAATATTTGGGTCTTTTATTTCATATTCGAAAAATCAGTAGTCAATTGCATATCATTAGTTTTAGCAAAAGCCTCTTGAGCTTTAATCATTTCCTCTAATTTGCCTTGAGTTTCTTCTAACGATTTATTTATTGTTTCGTCCATTTTCGCTAATTCGTCATCAGAAGTTTCAGCAGTTAACTTAGAATATTGTTCGTTATAAACGTTCAATTGACCTATTAACGACTCTACATACGAAACGGTTACTTTATGAAATTCGGCACCATTAGTTGGTTGTGGCATTGCTTTAATTTTATCCAAATCGCTTTGAATGCTATCTTTAACACCTTTCATACTTTCAACCAATTTAGCCGATTTTTCAGCAGAAATCTCTTCGTTATCGAAGAAATCATCAATTTGGGTATCAAGAACTTCTAAACGTTTCTCGGCATCTTCGGAGTATGTCACCAAATTATCGTTAAATGTTACAGGATCTACTCTTTTATCGCACGAACTAAGAATTAGTGATAATGGTAAAAGTAGTAATAATAATTTTCTCATTGTTAATAATTTATAGGATTTTATTTAGTTAGAGTTTTCAATTTGGTTATGTATATGTCGTGTATTTTTTTTGCATTCTCTACTGATTCTCTAAAATTTAGGTCTAATTCTTTTGCAGCAGTAATAGTTGTCGAGTCAGTTAAAGTCATATATTGTTCTTGTGCATTTATTGTTTTTTGCAAAGAATTAATATAATCTATTGCCGATGTACGAGCATCCTCCATTTCCGAAGATATAATCAGATTCTTAAGATTCTTGATTTTTACATTCGTAGAATCCATTGCAACTTTAGAAATCACCTGTATCTGATCGTATTTCTTATTGTCGAGAGTACTTTGTACATTGTTATCATATTTATTTATGATAACTTCAGCCTCATTCACCAAATTAGAGATGTTACTTACATCTTTGCTACTCCCGTGTTTACACGAAGCAAAAATAAACGTAAGAGATATGCAGAAAAGAATTAATTTATTCATAAACATGTTGTAATCTATAATTAGGTACAAAGATAAGTTATCTCTTTGACTTACAAAAATTAAAATATTTTATGAGATGATTTTTAACTCTATTTTCTTCAAAAAAGTATTTCGTGCACAACGAAAATCAGTTATATTTATAACTTTGTGGTTGTATAGCCTCCCCCAACCCCTCCAAAGGAGGAGAGGACTGTTAAGTTTTCTAAATATTGTGACCTCTGTGTTTTCCTTAGTGTCCTCTGTGTTAAGAAATTATTTAAACACAAAGAACACAATTATTACCAAAGGAGGGGAGTATTTAGGGAGCAATTTTATTAAAATTATAGATTTCGGATGGTAAAATCACGGTGCTTACTATATTATTGTTTACTGATCTCTATTTTGGGGTTTAGCGTCTTTATGTTTTCATGCAAACCGGTTAAATTGTCGGATGCCGACAAGCATTTCGTTAACGGAGAGTATTTTGAAGCAGCATCCATGTATCGCAAGATTTACCGTAAAACTCCACCCAAAAACAAGGAGTTAAGGGGGCGTATAGCCTATCGTCAAGCCGAAAGCTTCCGTCTTATCAACAATGCGGCATTAGCAGATGCTGCATATGTAAATGCCATTCGGTACAATCCTACTGATAGCTTAATCAGGCTACAATATGCCCGAACTCTGCATAAGGAGGGTAAATATAAACCTGCAGTGGAACAATATAAACTGTTTCTGAAAACAATGCCCGATAACCAGTTTGCCCTAAACGGATTGAAAGGTGCCCAAATGGCGACAGGGCTGAAAGATAATCCCACTAAATATGTGGTAAGAAAAATGGATGTTTTTAACTCGCCTCGAGGCGAGTTTAGTCCGATGCTACTACCTCCCGACTACGATCTTATTTACATAAGTACAAACAGGGATAATGTGCTTGGCGATACAAAAAGTAGTATTACAGGTATGAAGAACAATGATATTTTTGTTGCTCGAAAAGATGAAAACGGCAAATGGATGAAACCCGAATCTGCCGGACCTGTGAATACCGAAGCCGATGAAGGTGCTCCTTCGTTTTCGGCAACAGGTAACATAATGTATTATACATACAGCAAGCAAGAACCCGAGTGGTCTACCAATGCTGTTATATATAAATCGCAAAGAGCAGATGGATCCTTTAATAAGGGTGAGAAGTTTGCTGTTACGAAAGATACTATGTCGATGTATGCACATCCGGCGGTGAGTCCTTCCGGCGATTTTTTGTACTTTGTATCGGATATACCCGGTGGATACGGTGGAAAAGACATTTGGCGAGCCGGTATGTTTGGCGATGAAGTGAGTTATGTAGAAAACTTGGGGGCAGATATCAATACGGCAGGAGACGAAATGTTTCCGAATGTGAGAACCGATTCTACACTTTATTTTTCTTCCGACGGGTTACCCGGAATGGGGGGACTGGATATTTTTAAAGCAACTCTTAATCAAAAAACAAAAAAATGGAGGGTTGAGAATATGGGATCTCACATCAATTCGCAAGCTGATGATTTCGGGATGACTTTTGAGGGCGAAAAAGAATCAGGATTTTTTAGCTCCAATAGAGGAGATGGTAAAGGACTAGACCATATTTATTCCTTCGAATACCCGGTTGTAAGGGTGGGGGTAGAAGGCTATATTGTTGATAAAGACGATGATTTTGTGCCTAATGCAACTATTAGGGTGGTTGGAAATGATGGAACTAATGAAAAATTTGGAGGAAGACCCAATGGTACTTATCGTTTGGACGTAAAAAGAGGTGTAAGTTATGTGTTTCTAGCGAGTGCTGAAGGATATTTGAATTCTAAAATGAACTTAAAAACCGCTGCAGCCGAAAAAGATTCTATCTATTATGTAGATTTTGTAATGTATGCGATAAATAAGCCTGCTGTTCTCGAAAATATATTCTACGATTTTGACAAAGCCGCTTTACGGGAAGAATCGAGGAAAGAATTAGATGATTTGATAGATCTATTGGAAATAAACCCCAATGTAACTATCGAATTATCAGCACATACCGATCGAAAGGGTACGCAAGATTATAATCAGCGATTGTCGCAACGCAGAGCGCAATCAGTAGTCGATTATTTGATTGCACACCGTATATCGAAAGACCGATTAACTGTTGCCGGATATGGCAAACTACAGCCTAAAGTGGTTACCAAAAGTATAGCCAAGAAATACGACTTCTTGAAAGTAGGGGACGTGTTGACCGAAGAGTTTATTTTAGCTTTGCCTCCGGAGCAACAAGAAATGGTAGACCAGATAAATCGTAGAACCGAATTTAAAGTACTGTCTGTTACTTTTGGGCTGCGTTAAACATTATATTAAATATCTCAGTTGAATGAAAAAAATATTCCTTATATACGTATTCATCGTATTTTCGTCGTGTTTTTGCTTTGTAAAAACTCAAGAACTGAATATGAAAATAACTCTAAATACGAGTCAAATTCAGGGTACTGATAAAAGTGTATTCGACAGGCTGGAAGAGTCTATAAATCATTTGGTAAATAATAGAAAGTGGACAGACGCAACTTTTGCAGTAAATGAGCAAATTGAGGGATCGATACTAATAACGATTACATCGGTACAAGATAATGTTTATACAGGTGAAATTCAGATCATAACAAGTAGACCTGTTTATAATGCCACTTATACGACCCCTTTGTTTAATTATAAAGATGCCGACTTTGTGTTTAACTACCTGGTGGGCGAAAACTTGGAGTATATAGAAAACGATGTAAATAACAATTTAGTGGCTACTTTAGCCTACTATGCCTACATAGTTTTGGGGCTCGATTTCGATTCTTTTTCCTTAAATGGAGGCAAACCTTATTTTGATAAAGCTATGCAGATTGTAAATACGGCACAATCGTTGAATGCCAAAGGATGGGCACCCTTTCAGGGAGACCGCAACAGGTATGCTTTGGCTTTGGCTTTGTCGGACGAAAGTTCTTCGACATTCCACAATATGTGGTATAATTACCACCGTAAAGGGTTAGACGATATGGCAGCCAATCCGGCTCGAGGTAGGGCAGGTATTATTGCTACGATTCCCGATTTGCAGACTATCAACAAAGTAAGACCATCATCAATTGTTCTTTTTTACGGCGATACCAAGCTCGAAGAACTGGTGAATATTTATTCGGAGGCAACCGCCGAAGAAAGAGCTGATGGCTATAAAGTACTGCAATCTATTTTTCCAACAAAACGATATATAATTGATAAAATAAAAAAATAAGGGAACCTTATTATAACCATATTTCTACTGGATGAAAAAAAGAATTCAACGTATTATTTTTAAAAAGCTTAGTCTCGAAAATTATTTAAGATTACTGCAAAGGAGTTATTTTATCCTATATAAAATGGGAATATTACGATTCAACAAAAGCTATTCGCTGCACTATTTTGTAAAAAAACTAATAGATAAAGGTGATGTTGTAATTGATATTGGAGCAAATTTGGGTTACTATTCTGTCTTATTTGCAGAATGGGTCGGAAAAACCGGTCATGTGTATGCCGTAGAGCCTATCAAGGTATATAATACAATTTATAAAGAGGTGACAGTTAAATACGATAATATAACTCTTTATCCATATGCTTTGGGGACAGAAGAAAAAGAAATAGAGATGGTATCTCCTTCCAAACAAGATTATTTAAGTACTGGTCTGCCTCACGTATATGACGAACAGAGAGATGGTGGCATTAATGATATAAAATTTCGTTTTAGAGCAGAAATGAAAATTCCATCAAAATTATTTGGAGACTTGAATAAAATCGATTACATAAAGTGCGATGTTGAGGGCTACGAATATATTATCTTATCGGAAATGAAAGATATTATTGCCAAACATAAACCAAAAGTGCAAGTTGAAGTTTGGGGTGATAATAAAGATAATATTAAGAATCTATTTAAAGAGATGGGATATCAGCCTTATTATCTATATAATAATAAGTTAGAGCTTGTAAGTGATAGTGCCAAAAATGTGCAAGGTGATTATATTTTCATACATAAGAATGACAGTATAGGGTAGATCTAATAGAAGTCGTTTTTTTATATAAGTAAATGAGTGGATAAAATATCTGCTCATTTTTTTATCGATTTTATAGTAGATATAATAATAATCCGTATATTTACGAAATAATAGTAAATATACGTAAATAAAATAATGTGTGAAAAATTGACCCATCAAGAAGAAGTGATTATGTTACATGTTTGGCAACTCAAAGAATGTGTTGTAAAAGATATAGTAAACGAACTGGAAGAACCTAAGCCTCCTTATACTACAGTGGCTTCGATTGTGCGGAATTTAGAACAAAAAGGATATCTGCATTCTAAAAAGTATGGCAATGTATACGTATATTCTCCTCGTGTAGCAGAAGACGAATATAAGAAGGTATTTATGTCGGGGGTGGTGAAAAGCTATTTCGAGAATTCGTACAAAGAGCTGGTAACCTTTTTTGCAAAAGAAGAAAAAATATCATCTTCCGATCTCGAAGAAATTATTCGGATGATAGAAGAAGGTCGAAAAAACTGATTTTATTATGGAAAATCTAATCATATCGTATGTTGTTAAAGCATCATTATCTATGATCTTGTTGTATGGACTGTATGCACTTTGCTTTAGAAACGATACTTTCAATAAAACTAAACGGTTTTATTTGCTATTCATCATATTATTCTCTTTAGTATATCCATTTTGTCAGTTGAATATATTTGCAACGAGTAATATAGCTTTATATGAGGCTATATTGCCTCAAATAGAGATTACCGAAAATATGGTTTCTACTGATGCTCAACCGTTAATAGAGTGGACAGAGGTCGCAATACTTATCCTTTTCATCGGAATTATATTACTATTTGTGCGGTTACTCATTCAGTTATCTACAATAATTAAGCTTCGATTCAGTAATAATTATCAAACTACTCTCAATTATAAGATAATAGGTTTAGATAAGGCAGTTGTACCTTTTTCTTTCTTCAATTGGATATTTATACCGAATAATAATGAGAAAGAAGAAGACCTCTGCGTTATGATGGCTCATGAAGAAGAGCATGCCGATCAGCACCATTCGATAGATATACTTATGAGCGAACTGTTTTGCATTGTATTTTGGTGGAATCCCATTGCGTGGCTATTGAGGCGCGAAATCAAAATAAACCTCGAATACCTTGCTGATAAGGGAGTCTTAGAGAAAGGTATAGAAGCAACAGAATATCAGTATTTATTATTGCAAGTCGTAAAACCTAGCGCTATTATACCCATTGTTAACAATTTTAATGTATCACAATTAAAAAAAAGAATTATTATGATTAACAAAAAAAGAACCTCAGGGCTTATGTCCTTTAAGTATTTATTTGCAGTGCCTGTTGTGGCATTGATGTTGGTAGGAAATGCACAAAATACATTTTCGCAACAAAAAAAAGTAGATGCAGTAAAATCCACATCAGTATCAGTAGAAGAAGAACCATCACAACCTTTTATCCAGGTTGAACAAATGCCCCAATATCCTGGAGGACCAAATGCTTTGATGAAGTATATACGAGAAAATCTCAAATATCCGAACGATGCAGCCACACAAGGAGTCGAAGGAAAAGTGATACTTCGATTTATTGTATCTAAAATAGGAGAAGTAAAGGATGTTACAACCGTAAGAAGTTTAAGCCCTAGTAGCGATGAGGAAGCAATGAGAGTTGTACGTGAAATGCCTAAATGGACTCCCGGAAAACAAAACGGACAAGAGGTAGATGTATATTATACATTACCTGTTTCGTTTAAATTAAGGAAAGATACTCCCAAAACAACTATTATAACCACAAATTAATCTATTTATTAAGGCAAAAGAGGGTGTCTCAAAAGCGAGTCACCTTTTTTCATTAACATTATTTGCATATCTTGTTGATAATTTGTAAATTAGCTCTATAATTCAATAGAATGTGCTATGGAAAAAGCAAAATTCAAATCCTACAATCAAGGACAAATAAGGCTGTTCCCTTCCAGTTTGGACGAGAAAATACCACAAGATTCTCCCGTTCGATTAATCACCAAATAGTAGACACCCTGGAAATAAGGGATGTGATAGATACCTATAAAGGTGGAGGAACAAGTGCTTACCGTCCCCAGGTGATGCTCAAAGTTGTATAAGATAGCTTGCCTTTGTTACGCTTTATCTCCCTGTAAATACTGCTGATGTGGGTCTCCACTAATTCAGAAATTCGTTTTTTAGAGATATTCTCTTGCAATAAGACTTGAATTTGATACCTTTGAACCAGGGTTAATTGTTTATTTTTCATCACAAAACAAAAGTAAGAAGTTAATCTACTATAGGGGGCATGATTGTTCCCTATTTTTACTTTTGTCGCATTGAATACATTGCATTATTGATAACGATAATAACTTTCTTTACGCTACGCTAAAAGTTATTTACCGTTATCAACAATATATCATCATTATCATTACTTTTATCTCCTGTGTTGTTTTATTCGCATTTACTAATGGAATTTTCGACTTGGAAATGTGACTGATTATAACTATCTTTATTTCAGTTAATTACAATCGTTTTTTTTTAATATATTTCAATTTAAAAAAGTTGCTATTTTAATTTTGAATGAACAACCCCGAGGCAAGCCTCGAGGTATCAAAAGGAGTTTGCTACGCAAACCTAATAATTCCGACCCAAAGGTTGGGGTATTAAACCACTTTTATGAATAAAAAAGGAGGAATGAAAATCTAAAAAATGGGTCTTTAAATTCTTTTAGCTATAGAGAATAACAACCGCTTGAATATTACTTGTTTTTAGGGATTTTTATGTAAGTTTGCGTGTATTTGAAAACATTGATAATAATACCATGACTACACAATCCGAACAAGCTTTAGAGTCAGGTTTGATAAAGACACTCGTTTCGATGAATTATCAAGCTGTGAAAATTCAAGATGAACAATCTCTTATAAACAATTTCCGTCAACAACTTGATATACATAATAAGATAGTGCTAACAGATGACGAGTTCGGGCGAATAATGATTCATCTCGACAGTGGATCTATATTTGACAAGGCTGTAAAACTGCGTGACAAATTTTCGATTGTTCGTGAAGATGGCACTACAAAATGGATTGAGTTTTTTAACACACAAGAGTGGTGCAAAAACGAATTTCAGGTATCGAGCCAAATTACCGATGAGGGTCGTCGTAAATCTCGTTATGATGTTACAATTTTGGTAAATGGGCTTCCCTTAGTGCAAGTCGAATTAAAAAAACGAGGAGTTGAACTAAAACTGGCATATAGTCAGGTTCAAAAATATCACAAAACGGCATTCAAAGGATTGTTTAAATACGTTCAGATATTTGTCATTTCCAATGGTGTTAACACTCGATATTTTACAAATAACCCCAATCAGGGATATAAATTTACATTTCCATGGGCTGACTTTAAGAATAATCATATAGATAGGCTTGATGTTTTTGCTGCTATGTTCTTTGACCAATGTACATTGGGAAAGATGTTGGCTAAATATGTTGTACTGCATCAATCAGACAAATGTCTCATGATACTTCGTCCCTATCAATATTATGCTGTTGAAGCGCTAATAGATAAGGTTGCCAATTCTACAAAGAACGGATATATCTGGCATACAACCGGTTCGGGAAAAACACTAACTTCTTTTAAAGCAGCTCAGTTGATTGCCGAAATGCCCGATATTGATAAGGTTCTTTTCGTGGTAGATAGGCATGATCTTGATACTCAAACAAAAAAAGAGTATGATGCGTTCTCTCCGGGAGCAGTTGATAGTACAGATAATACCAAGGATCTTGTAAAGGCATTGCAGTCTAATAAAAAATTAATGATTACCACGATTCAAAAACTAAATAATGCCGTTCAGAAAGAACGATTTAGTAAAGGATTGCAAGAGGTAAAAGACAAAAATATTGTAATGATTTTTGATGAATGCCATCGTAGCCAATTCGGAGAGATGCACACCAATATAACGGCTTTCTTCAATCATATTCGCTACTTTGGATTTACAGGTACACCTATTCTTGCTGAAAATGCAAATGATGGGCGAACCACAAAAGATATTTTTGAAGAGCGTTTACATGAATATCTTATTAAAGATGCCATTGCCGACGAAAATGTATTAGGTTTTTTAGTGGAATATCATGGAAAGTGGCAAAAGAGAAACGAAGACGACAAGAAGGTTAAAGCGATTGATACTCGTGAGGCAATGATGAGCGATAAGCGCATGGAAGATATTGTAGATTTTATCTTGGGCAACTATAATACCTCGACTTACGATCGAGACTTCAATGCTATATTTGCCGTTGGAGGTGTACCCATGGTCACGAAATATTACGACCTATTCAAGAGTCGAAACCACGATTTGAAGATTGCAACGATATTTACCTATAACCAAATCGAAGATAGCGAGGATGAACTTACAGGGTTGGGAGAGGGGTTTGTTTCGAATGGAAACACTAGGGATATTTTAGAGAGTTATATTGGAGATTATAACAAGATGTTTGAAACAGACTTCAATACCGACAATTTTAACCTCTATTATGATGATATCAATAAACGAATGAAAGATCGTCAAATTGATATTTTATTGGTTGCAAATATGTTCCTAACAGGATTCGATGCCAAGAGACTAAATACGTTATATGTAGATAAGAATCTCAATTATCACGGTTTATTACAAGCATTTTCGAGAACTAATAGAGTTTTGAATGAAAAGAAGAAGTTTGGTAAAATTATTTGCTTTAGAGATTTAAAAGAGCATACCGATAGAGCTATCTCTCTATATTCCAATAGTAAATCTTCAGAAGATGGGGTGTTGATGAAACCATATCAAAGTCTTGTTGATGAGTTCAATGCTCAGGCACTTGACTTTTTAGAAAAATATCCAACAATTGATTCAATATCCGAACTAGAATCAGAGTACGATAAGCGTAACTTTGTGATGCTTTTTAGGGCATTACTTCGTCTGCGAACTCAAATGAAGGGCTACAATGAATACAATGGTGATGCGTTGGAAATTGGAGAGCAATTATTTGCTGATTTCCAAAGCAAATATCTTGATATGTCAAATGAGCTTGTAATAAAACCAATAGAGCTAGATACTGAAAGCATACTATCTGATATTGATTTTGAACTTGAGCTTATTCATCGGGACATCATCAATGTGATGTATATTCTTGCCTTATTGCAAGAATTAAAACCCGAATCGCCATCTTATAGCAAAGATCGTAAGGCGGTACTTGACACCGTGAATGGTGATCCCATTCTACGATCGAAGAGTAAACTTATTGACGAGTTTATACGCCTACATATTGATGGTAAACAAGATAATGATACTTCTAATGATATGGAAAGTGATTTGGATAAATATATTCTTCTTCAACGTGCTAAAGCTATCGAAAAAGTAGCCATTGAAGAGAGTGTTAGTGGAGAATTGTTACACGAATATATCACCGAATTTGAATATCTAGGCAAGCCAAAGAATGAAATTATCAAAAAAGCAATTGAACCACTAACATTGACTTTTAGAGAAAGCCAAGCGAAAAAGAAGAGTATTGTAGAGAAGATGCAAGATATAATTAAACTATTTAGTTGGAATTAAACTATTTAAATATGGAATCAAATCCCGAACAAATAAAAGTTCGCCAGTACTTAATCGAGCACATAAGAGTTAATTCATTTGATAACCCTTATGTTTATTATCAGGATCTATGCGACTCTTGTGGATTAAATTTGAATATGAGAGATAATCCATATGACAGATTATTGATAGGTAGAATATTAGGTGAAATTTCATCCTTTGAATTTCAAAATAATCGTCCGTTATTATCATCTATTGTTGTATCAAAGTCATTCGAACAAGGGGATGGATTTTATAGATTATGCGAAGAAATCGGGTTGGGTAAATGGAAGAAATTAAAGGACGATAGGGTTGATATTGAGATAACTAGAGAATGTTATGAGTTTTGGCAAGACGATGCCAATTATAAAGAATACAAATAGAGATATGAGCGAAGAACAACAAAGAATACTAAAGGCACAGCTCTGGAAGATGGCGTGCGATATGCGTGGCAATATGAATGCTAGCGACTTTATGAATTATGGACTGGGATTGATATTCTATAAATATCTCTCAGAACGCATAGAGTTGCATATACATGAACAGCTTAAGAACGACAAAATGACCTTTCAAACGGCATGGATTAATGAGAGTGAAGAATTTAAGCAAGAGTTGAAAGAGGCTGCTGTTGAAGAAATAGGATATTTTCTGGAACCGGAATTTCTATTTTCTACACTTATTGTAGATGCCAAGGTTGGCAAGTTTATACTCGAGGTTTTAGGTGTAGCATTCAAGCACATTGAGGATAGTACATTGAGTGCCGATTCGCAAGATGACTTTCAAAATTTATTCGATGATGTGGATTTGACATCTGCCAAACTAGGTAAAACAGCCGATGATAAAAATAAACTTGTCAGTAGTTTATTACTCGCTCTTGATGAGATTGATTTTCGATTACAAGATGCCGAGATTGATGTTTTAGGCGATGCCTACGAATATATGATTGGCGAATTTGCCGCAGGTGCAGGGCAAAAGGCGGGCGAATTCTATACCCCGCAGGAGGTCTCTACTATTCTAGCTCGTATTGTTACTACCGATCGTACCCGTGTGCGTAATGTGTATGACCCTACTTGTGGATCGGGTTCACTACTTTTACGGGTAGCCAAAGAGGGCGGTGCTGAATTTATATACGGGCAGGAGAAAAACCCAACTACCTATAACCTTGCCCGAATGAATATGCTACTGCACAATCAGCGATATGACAAGTTTGATATTCGTAGTGGTGATACGTTAGAAGACGACCAATTCGATAATGAACAGTTTGATGCCATTGTGGCAAATCCTCCTTTTTCAGCGAATTGGACTGCCGATAGCAAATTCAATACCGACGACCGTTTTAGCCGTGCCGGAGCCTTAGCCCCTAAAAGCAAAGCCGATTATGCCTTTATTCTACACATGATACACCACTTAAGTGATGGTGGTACAATGGCTTGTGTTGCTCCTCATGGTGTGTTGTTTCGTGGAGCATCCGAGGGTAAAATTCGTCGCTATTTGATTGAGAACAAAAACTATATTGATGCTATTATTGGATTACCTGCCAACTTATTTTACGGAACGAGTATCCCCACGTGTATACTCGTTTTCAAAAAATGCCGTAAAGAAGGGGATGATATTTTGTTTATTGATGCCTCGAAAGCATTTGAAAAGGTCAAAAATCAGAATAAGCTACGCCCCGATCATATCGACAAAATTGTGGATACATACTCTACTCGTGCCGAACTGGACAAATATTCTCACCGTGCTTCGTTGCAAGAGATTATCGACAATGACTTTAATCTGAATATTCCTCGTTATGTAGATACGTTTGAGGAAGAAGCTGAAATTGACATTCATGCTGTAATGCGTGAGATTAAGGATCTCGAAGCCAAACGCAGCGATTTGGATAGTCAAATTGATGTGTATTTGAAAGAGTTGGGATTGGTTTTTTAGTTTTGGATAAATCCTCAATGTTAATCCTCAAATAATAATTATTATCGAGATGAAAGAAGATAGAAAAAACAAAAGTAAGGTTCCAAATTTGAGATTCCCAAACTTTTTGGGAGAGTGGGAAGTGAAGAAGTTGGGGGAAGTGTGTGATGTTACGACAGGCAATAAAGACACCCAAAATAAAGTTGATGATGGCTTATATCCATTCTTTGTTCGCTCAAACACAGTAGAGCGAATTAATTCATATTCGTTTGATGGCGAATCAATACTAACGTCTGGAGATGGGGTTGGGGTTGGGAAGAATTTTCATTATATTAATGGTAAATTTGATTTCCATCAAAGGGTTTATTCTCTAAGAAATTTCAAAAGGGAATATTCTGGAAAATATATTTAAGTAATAGCTAAAATTTAATGTCGTATTTTATTCCGAAATTATTCAAGATGAAATTTAATTTTTCTTTGAGGTTTTGGAATGATTCATAAGCATCAAAATCTAACCATTGATATTTTATTCTTCGCCATAGAATT
>JAVBJR010000067.1:0-5586 GCA_031546965.1 Dysgonomonas sp. | reverse complement strand
GTTTTTGGCTTGAACCTGATTGGCTGAGGAGATTCCGCCAATAGCGTTCGGTTACCTCGTTGGCCGCGATTGCGCAAGCGTTACGATAGCCTCTTCCGACGTCGCAGCTCTCGATCGCGACTCCTTGTATACAACTCCTTGCTTGGACTAATAGGTTTACAGGACTCGGCGCGTCCGTATACTGTACATGTTAAGCGGCGGATGCGCTTTTGGAAGCGAAAGTAGCGCCGCCACAGGCGGTTAGGCTAACTAAACGGGGGCAAATAAACGTCACCTTGATAGAACGTACGTATCCAAGAACGTATATACCTTGGCTAGGACCGTAGATCTTGCCCATACATGTCATTTTGGACAAGATACTCGCATCACAGGTAAATTATAAACATTGAATATGTTTGTGATACGCTTGCCCCCACATAGTTACACCGCTTGCCAAAGGATGGCGCCACATTCACTTCCTCGCCAAAAACAAAAATGGCGGCTCGCGCCGAGTCCTGTAAACCTATTAGTCCAAGGGTGGTCATCGTTGGCGTCGGACGTCGTCAGATGCGGTCGAAATCGCGATGCGGCGTTGTCAGGCCTAGTGTAGTCGTCGGCTGCTCTTTACGGTCCGCTGCAGGCGTTCCCGCGATCGGGGGTCGTTGGAACTTGCCGGGGACGTCGGTAGCGAGCGCAGGAACTCGGCAAGGATCCAGTAGCACCGTCAATACATCGGCGGCGTCCTTCAGGAACCGTAAGTCGGCTGCAAGTCACTGTACGTGAACACCATCACGTCCGGGTCACCAGTTATGGCAATCGGCCATATAGTTTTTATTAATTCGGGTGATACTAAAATGCGGATCCTGCAGATGTTGCGGATGTATACGTCGTCTGCGCGTAGCACGCCTGATCACCGTTTTCCCTCGCGGCTCCAGAGATGGCGCTGCGGGTACTCGTTAATTACGTCACAGCCACCGCATAATTTAGAATAGGAGGAATTCTTTAATTACGTCATTGCCACCTAAGAATTTAGTTTAGGTGGCATTCGTTCATTACGTCATTGCCCTCGCATAATTTAGATTTAGACGTAATTAATGAGTCTTGTTGTGAAAACTGAGATGGCTGTGACTTAATTAACGAATTCCTCGTTCTGAAAACTGAAGTGCAATGACGAAATTAACGAATTCCCCCTGTTCTGAAAACTGAGGTAGAAATGACATAATTAACGAATGCCCCCTATTCTAAAATCTGGGGTGGCAATGACGTAATTAACGAATGCCCCCTATTCTAAAATCTGGTGTGGCAATGACGTAATTAACGAATACTCCCTATTTTTAACGAGTACCCGCAGCGCCATCTCTGGAGCCGTGAGGGAAAACGGTGATCAAGCGTGCTACGCGCAGACAACGTACACATCCGCAACATCTGCGGGATCCGCATTTTAGTATCACCCTATTAATTCCGAAGGGATGAAATGATTCCACACGATGTACTGTTAAACTAACTGATATTTAATTCACGTTGAATAGGTTCGGCCGCACTACATGGCACTTCCCAAGAGACTATTTTAAACATAGGAATATTTTAAGGTCCTTGGTCCTGGTGGCCTTGGATGGCTGCCGAGGACCAATGCCAACGATAAAAACAAGGCCATATAGGCCAGTTTGGGACGTAAAGGACCTTCGACGAGAAACCGAAATAGAACGAAAAGGTTAACAAATTTGAGACAAAAGACAATCGGAATACGAGAATATTTGTTAGCATCAAATGTTGGTAAGCATAAATTTTGTAAGTATAATATGTGGATCCGCCGCAAACTTTAATTTCAAACTTTCAGGTTGCACATTTATATGCATTTCCCTGAGTTCCAGGTTTTGACAAAATTTTGGCAAATTCCCTGAGTGTTCCCTGAATTTTTAGCCAAAATCTAAATTCCCTGAGTTTTCCAGATTTTCCCTCTTTTCCCTGTTTGTAGCAACCCTGTATTAGTATGTTAGCATATTATGAACAGTTTTACTTTTAATAATTAAAAGGATTTCAAATACTTTAATTTGTTTGATCATCAAAACTTAATTTCAGTTAAATCAATAAAACAACCATAAACATATTCTGAAATTATAATGGACATGAGGGGGGAAATATTGACACATTATTAATTAATTTAATCTAAACATGTGGTGAATAAAAACGTTTAATTAACATGGTACTTTGCTCAAAATATGAGAAACGTTATCTCAGCAAAAGCCTAACTTAGTACACAGATGTGCCCAAAAATTGCACCACTTGGCCCAACAAGTTAGTATTATCAAGAGTGGATGAAGGGAGAGAGTATGCCATGTATTAAACCATCTCTCGCCGATGATGCATTCGAGAATGGGCGTTCTTGAACTCGCCCAAGAAAATTTATAAAGATAAAATCAATTTAAAATATCAAAACGTGCAAAATGGATACTTTTGTGGTGGTTTAATGCAATATAATTCAAATCTCAATACTTTTTGGCACTCGTTTGCTGCAAATTATCGCATCTGCAAAATTTCACAAAAAAGTAGGTGTATCGAAAACCGTAAGTGTAACCAATGTCTTATTTTGGTAACAAGCTATTGTTTTGCTATCGAATGCCTTTTTGAAATTTATAAATATCTAAAAATTTCCTAGGCCAAAAAATGTGGAAAAAACACATAATCAACAAAACATTTTTTTTAATTATCCAAAATAACCTGAATTAAAAAAATGCTCAGCGATGATGAAGATACTGAAATGCAATTTATATTTAAAACATTTCTGCTCAAAATTCCAGAAACTAAGTTGTGCACTTACTTTAGAAACTAAAAGTTGACCCATTTTTGAAAAATACTTACCAGGTGCATACATTAATAAAAACAAAATACCATAATGCTAGCCGTTACAGCATGCTCTTCTGTAATTCGTTATATTTTTCCTGCAAGTACATTTACTAAACGAAATAAATAACGGCAGATATCCTAGAAGCAGCACAACGCTCATTGCACTGACGTCACAGCAGCGGTTCTACAAATAGCCGCTAAAATTAGGCGGGGCGCTACGGGCGCGATTCAGTTCCATCCACGGAATGCGAGCGTGGAATATTCTTAACCGTTCATCCACTCTTGGTATATCTTATTCGTGGCAAAAGTATACAATTTTGAAGTAATGTGCCGTGTCCTTTAAGTTTTGCAACACACTGTATATTTAAATTATTATTTTTATATTTTCTATACAAAATAATTTCAACCCTAATACATTATCAAAATTCCAATTAAATCATCTTTTTTATTTAC
Organism: Dysgonomonas sp.; assembly: GCA_031546965.1. Taxonomy (GTDB): domain Bacteria; phylum Bacteroidota; class Bacteroidia; order Bacteroidales; family Dysgonomonadaceae; genus Dysgonomonas_A. The sequence goes on along the minus strand of JAVBJR010000067.1, from coordinate 2,310 downwards.
AAAAAGGTAAAAAATGGATCAAGAGCCCATGTTTCTTTTACAGTATAGAACTAAACAGTATACCCACTGAAACACTTGTACAAACTAAATTAAACTTTCGACAACAACGGTTGGTCACAAATTACAATTTAAAAACATTTGGATTTTTGCATGTATCCTAAATTATATGTGCATGAAACTTGTTTCCTTTGGAAACAAGTAACTTACCTGTCTATATGTGTTTGCAAGCAAGATTGTTGGCAATCAAGGGTTGTCATCGAGTTGAGGTGAGTTGGTTGCTTGTCGTATCTTCGCTTACTAAGGTCTAGTGAGCACCTCTGTTGCTCAGCTCTTGGGAAATGTGCTATTGGGATTGTTGTTGTTTCAAGTCTCTGATCCACGGTTATCAGTGTCAAAGGACCCCAAGACACGATGTTCTAGCAGCAAGGGGTCACAACAGGTTGCAGGGTTCCCACGCTGACGGCACCACATTATCAATAAACCTCATCCTCTTCGTTTACCTCCTTCAGTTCATCCCTTTTGCAAGCAAGCATCTGTGCACACAAACTGCCCAAAGACAAAAATTTATTACTTGCTAATGTATATCTCTATGATAGCAGTATATCGGAAAATGACGCAATTAAAGAGTGTGGAAAAAGTTTGTCTTAAATAAATCTTCTTTTTAGTACAGCACATTTGCTATGCATTTGAGCTGAGCCCGGAGCAAAATCGTGCCGTTCAATGAACATTGGGGCTACTATTCCCTTCCAATAAACAAGAGTAAATGAATCCTGATCGAGTAAAAGCATTGTGCATCAGGTGTATGATCTTCAGTACACATACACACAATTTCCTGGGTAAATAAAGCACTATGCTCAGATACAACGAGCAGGATTAATACCTACTGAAACTAGAGATTTCAAAAAAGTTTGCTATAGTAGTAAACAAACATAAGATAGCATTAAACAACATCCTCCTGCACTCTTATATAAATTGTAATTATATATAAATAATATTCTATAGCTATAGCAAATCAATCCCAATTTATTGTATGCAATTTTCTATGTCTACTGTCCTTTATTTTAAGCCTGTCTATTCAGGAAGTAGACTGCTTGAAAGTATAAACATGTGTTTGGCGAGAAGCAACAATGTGGGATTGGGGAGATGTGCTTTGTTGCCCATTCGATTATCGTGAGAAAATCACATATGAAACAAGTTCAATTACATCGCTTAATTAAACACTGTATTTAGATGTAGCATATCCTACCCAATGTCTGAGACACTGTTTTCATCTAAGTACCAAGGGTCAATAGAGTCAGCAGTTTAAAATGGAATCCATTTAATGGAATTAATACAGCATGCACTTTACAATAATTGAATTGTTAAAATTTGATTTCAGTTTCTAATAACTGAAAGCATTAAATAAACTTTTGCACTTTCTGTGCAGATTATATGTTGTCATGCCAAGATAATCGAATTATGCTTAGCTAAAAATGACTACAAAAGAAATTCTACATTCCATCAACCAAGGACACAATATACCTTACCAGGACTAGGCGCTGTGCAAATTCGAAGTATGCACCTGCACTTCATAAATTGTCGTATGGTGGCGCTGTACGAGTATCGTATAGAATACCGATCCTTGTACCGATACACCGATGCAGTCGAGTGTTTAGCTACTTATCCGGGTACTTATCACAATGAGAAATGAAGGACAAATCTGTGTTAGGTGACAAATGATTTGCTTGTTTCAATTCGTTGGGTTTTGTTTGGAAGATAAATTTATTTTGAGCAAAGCATGCGAACGAATCTTAAAAACGTTCCATTTTTCGAACATAACGGTTTTCTGTTTTTGTAAACATTACCATCGATGGCGTATCAACGATACGTATCGAAGGTGTATCGACGATGCGTATCAGTACATACAGATACTTTTCCAGGTCCTGGAAAATGACGATTTTGACGTCACACGCCATCGGCCAATCACGTGGCGCGCTGCCACCCCTATTGGGAAAACGGAGGAGTGCCTAGTCCTGGTTAGGTATATTGTGACCTTGCATCAACATTATACAGAGTGTAACAAAATCTCCGACACATTAGTAATTCCTTCTGAAGTATCGACTGCTCCCTTATAAATTGAATTGGAATCTCTATCTATATTCATCAACTTAGCACGAGATTTAATTAACCTTTTTCAGTAAGCAGCCATTGGCTGAAAAAACAATCAAAAATGGCGTCTTTAGTTGGGATGAAGTGGATAAACTGGTTTTCTGCCAACCAGTTTGCAGCTTTATCCCAACTAAGGCCTCCATATTGGAAAAAGGTGGTGCT
>JAVBJR010000106.1:0-8719 GCA_031546965.1 Dysgonomonas sp. | reverse complement strand
CAGGAAGGTTTGGTAAAAATTCAGAGAACAAATACAGGGTGGCCACTGAAACCTGAGAATGAAATTCCATGACTTTTCCAGGTTTTCCATGACCAGTATTCAAATTTTCCATGACCATAAAAGCATGCATAACTTTAAAACCAGCAGTAAAAAAATTCCAAAACGGTACATGATAGTTCTGGAAAAGGTTTGCTGTCATGTTTTCACTTGACTAGACTGCGTCACAGTTATTGAACACCAGCAATAAGCCCTAACCTTGGATTTGCTGAAACAGGAAGTGAAAGGAATGCATAATAGGCGTCTGTAGACTAAACATTTTGCAGAACACTGTAATCCTTTTGTAAATTATTCCAGAATGAAATTTTTATGTACCTTATTATCATAGGTATCTCTGGATTCTCAATTTAAAAAAAGAAGTAACAACAATCTAGCTATAAATTTCCATGACCACAATTTAAATTCCATGACATTTCCAGGTTTCCAAAAACCCACCATTTCCCCCTCTGCATATTAGCCCCTGGGCAATATTGCAGTGTGCAAAACGGGAGGAGCTTGGACCAGCCCAATATTAATAATTACTTTCATTAACCTAATATGTATGTGCAATTTCAGTTATTGCGGTATGTAAATTGGCATATGGTACAGTATGTTATGTGTTTGGAAAAAAATGAGTGAACACTTGAATAAGAGAAACACGGATATAAGAGCTACTTTTGGGTTTCCAGACGCTGCTCTTATATCAGTGTTCGACTGTATAAGAAACATGACTTTTATGATGAAGTTTCTTGTATTAGAGGTAACAATAACAATATAAGTTTACACGAATATGTACCACGTAACATATGATGACTATGTTTATTTTTTAAGCAATAAGTAACCTGATCAGTAACTGCTTTCTTGACTTCTTCAGTTGACTATATCAGGGGTCCAAAAACTAGTTTTAGTGGAAAATGAGTTGCTAGGAACAGAGGTTCCAAGTTTACCGAAAGCAATTTTTTAATTTTAAAACAAATGGCCTTTTAATTTATATTTTGATTTCAAAAATGTATTAGAGAAATTTGAATTCTTGGAGAATGTTATCAAGCATCGCATATAATTTTATTTGGATGATTACAATACGATTATGGTTACAATGTTGAACTTGAATCCAGGCTTTTCAACATTGTATACATGTTATGATATAGATGTATATAATATGCACATTTGATAATAATTGCGTACAACATTGGAATTTAACATCTTACGAGCGGTTCATTTTACGATTTCATTCGTACAAAGAAGTCGATATACGGTTAACAGTTCGACATTGTCATTTCATAAATGTGTATCGTAATACAGTAAATACTTAGACACTATATATGATTAAGGATGAGAAAATCCTGGTTTACAGTTACAATTTTTTATATTAGGAATTAAATATTTGGGTTTTTAGACCATATTTTATGGAAGTAAACAATGTGGCTGCCAGCTAGAATCATGTATTAGGTTGCGCTGTCATAGCTCTTATAATTTGCACTTGGCCCTTAACACGATCTCTGCATCGAGGAGCATCATTCGGTGCCCATCACCGTGGATCTGTTCATAGGCCTCTTTTGTGACCAGCTTATGTGACTCTCTTTACCATATCTCATGGTCAATGGTCCTTTGTGTGGTAAATTGCACACTGCGATGCGATGACACGTTAACACCATGATTTTGCACGACATCAATTGCTGCTCGCAGATCGTCAGCTTCTGTGACACACATGTAATTGTTACAAAAAATATGGTCTTCAATGTGAGAATTAGGTGTTTTATGCTTACACACTTCAAAAACCAGGATTTTCTGCACGTAGTGTATAATATACAAACACAGTCGAATAATACAGCGAATATTGACTTAGTTTCTGTTTTGGTGCATGCTTCATAGTAGTAATAGAAGTTGTCCTTGTTCGGAATCTTTTTCGAACTGCATCCATTTACATCGATCTTTTGATCACCGGTCACCATGCAGCAGTGTCGATTTCAGCAGGACCTCTTGGTTCATGTGGTGTTTGGCGATAGTTAGCATGTACGTGTTTTGTATAACATTCATCAAGTCATTTTAATTATCAAGTTTGATAGTCAACATGCGTAAGCGTATGTGTATCAAAATTGACTATCATTGCATGAAACCCTCAAAATTAGTTTTCTGTAAAAAGCATTTATATGTAGCACAATATAAGCTCATAACATTCATATCCTTATTTGTACGAGGAACATCAAGCACAAAAATGTATTGAAATCAATGAAAAATGCATCACTTATGTGTTGGCCAGCATATTAGTCCCGATCCACAAGTTTCTGAGTGCCAGTTGCTCAAATTGCCCGCTAGGTGGCTTTGTCCTTTCCGCCATTACTTGACTGTGGCTGCCATTAAAAATAACACGTGGCAGAGTGGAAATTTGAAATTTGTTTCATATTTTGTGTTATTTGGGCTATGAAAGGTTTCTACACGGATGTTGCAGTTTTTAGCAAGGTATTTGTGCATTTATAACGACGAGTAGTGGCGACGCTACAGCAGCGCCCCCAGCGGATTTCACCTGGAATTTTCTTCAGAAACTTGTGGATATATACATTGTAGTTCAGAAACGTAAATAAAGATATTTTTAGATAATTTCCAAACTGGTATATGAAAAGTACAACATTCGAAATACATGGAAATTGCTTTCATTAAAATGGCAATGTTATTCTGCAATGAATACATGAAGTAAGAGAAGCCATACCTAGCAAATACAGTACCTATGTTACAAATTAATGAATTGCAAAATAAAAATTGGCATGAATTCCTTGAAATGATTGAACACTTAAATTGGCTTATAGCGATTGCGTGTAAAATTACAGATCAGTATTAAATTAGTATTTAAAGGAGAACTGACACGGTGTTTTAATTTACCCTGAAAATCGACCTACACGTAAAATCAAGGATAAATGATGTGTTGAAACGGAATCTCTGTGAAAATTATTAACAAAAAGTTATTAGCGAAATAGTCACACACAGCCACACCTCCCATTAGGATTTGCAATAGTGATTGACATGGCCGAGCCTTTTCGTGGCCCCGTGTGTTAGAGGTATAGGAGGAGATTCATGGCTGTAGTTTGAAAACTAATTCACTAAAAAATCTCACTTTGCAGTTGGGATTTTTGGGTTGATACCATCACGTGTGCTTGTTAATTTTAAAATTGTTGAGATTGACGTTAGTCGTGTCAGTTCTCCTTTAAAAATATTATTTTGCAAAATAAATTGTGAGCAAAAAAGTCCAGACTGCTGTCAAAGTTTTCTACTAGAATACAGTAAAACTTCGTTAATACGGACCCTTTTAATACGAACCCTCAGTTATTACGAACTAATTTTAAAATCCGACCAATCCATAATTCAACCCTATGTTATTTGTAATGTATAATACGAACCCTCTTAAAACGAACCCTCGGTTTATACGATTGACCCATAGTCCAAAAATAACGAACTTTTTGTAATTCGCCGAATGTGGCATTGTCCAAATAAAGGTTAATGTGGACCACATGTTGAACTTGGACCGTGCATGCATACACTTTCTCTGGTTTTATAGCCTTACAGTCATCACACACTTGTCTTCGCAGTTTTTTTTTCCTTGCAATGGCTTTTAATAAGTATGTTCAACATAAAATAACCGCTTTTTATAAACAAATTTAAAATGTATCACATATTTGCCATTTATCAACATTAAATACAGACCATCACTTCACTGTGTATTTTTTAAATAATTTTATGACAAACGGATAAAACGAACCAAATTTTCTATCCCGGTGGAGTTCATATTAACTGAGTTTTACTGTATTCAAAAACAGGATATCAAATTTGTTAATACAATTATAAAGCTTAATTAAAATAAAGCAATCAATGTATTTACAATGACAAACCCTTAAATTTAACAAGATTTTGCAATGCTGCAATATTATGTTGAGTAGTTAAAGTGGATGGATGGTTAGGTCCCAAGACTGTAGTTGCTTTATGAAGGACCTCTTTTAAAGTGGTTAATGCATCTTCAATTCGACCCTGTTTGTACAGTGTGCGGGCAACATTATGTTGAGTAGTTAAAGTGTCTGGGTGGTTAGGCCCCAAGACTTTGGTCTTTTTCTCAAGGACCTCTTGATAAGTGTGAAATGCATCTTCATGTTGGCCCTGTTGGGACAATGCCTGTGCAATGTGATTTTGAGTAGTTAAAATGTCTGGGTGGTTAGGTCCCAAGACTTTGGTCCGTTTCTCAAGGACCTCTTTATAAGTGCTTAATGCATCTTCATATTGGCCCTGTTGGAACAATGCCTGTGCAATGTGATGTTGAGTAGTTAAAATGTTTGGGTGGTTAGGTCCCAAGATTTTGGTCCCTTTCTCAAGGACCTCTTTATATGAGCGTAATGCATCTTCATGTTGGCCCTGTTGGGACAATGCCTGTGCAATATTATGTTGAGTAGTTAAAGTGTGTAGGTGGTTAGGTCCAAAGACTTTGGTCTGTATCCCAAGGATCTCTTTATAAGTGCTTAATGCATCTTCATGTTGGCCCTGTTTGGACAGTGTGTGGGCAATATTATGTTGAGTAGTTAAAGTGTGTGTGTGATTAGGCCCCAAGACTTTGGTTCGTTTCTCAAGGACCTCTTTATAAGTTCTTAATGCATCTTCATATTGGCCCTGTTCGAACAGTGTGTGGGCAATATTATGTTGAGTAGTTAAAGTGTCTGGGTGGTTAGGTCCCAAGACATTTGTCTTTTTCTCAAGGACCTCTTTATAAGTGCTTAATGCATCTTCATATTGGCCCTGTTCGGACAGTGTGTCGGCAATGTTATGTAGAGTAAGTAAATTGTCTGGGTGGTTAGGTCCCAAGACTTTGGTCTGTATCTCAAGGACCTCTTTATAAGTGCCTAATGCATCTTCGTATTGGTCCTGTTGGGACAGTGTGTAGGCAATATTATGTTGTATAGTTAAAGTGTCTGGGTGGTCAGGTCCAAAGACTTTTGTCTGTATATCACGTACCTCTTTTAAAGTGCTTAATGCATCTTTATAATGGCCCTGCTGTAATAGTGTTTTGGCTAGTTCAGTGTGTGCGGACAGTGTTGCTTCATGGGCAGGTCCAATTTTTAACTGAAGTGATTCAATAGAGACCTTTCCAAATGCATAAGATTCTTCGTACCTCAATGCCTCTCTTAAAGCTTGAATGAGTTTTGCTGGTATTCCTTTGAATTCATTTACCAAATCATCATCCTTGTTTGCATAATTCCAAACTGATGCACCTTCGGCAATCAACTGATGGTCTGTATGGGTTTTTACAAGAGAAAGTGCTTTTTTCAATACACGATTTTCCATTCTTCCATCGTGTTGCAAATTGAGCCTGGTAACACTCTGAACCAGTCTGTGAATACTGGCCATGCCATTACGTAGGGTGATCATTGAATATTTGTGTATCAGAACAAACACCTGGTCTAATTGTTCCCTGTCATCTACAATCTCTGAAAAGAATGAAATTGGGATGTCATTTGGATTTAGGTACGCCATGATATAAAAAATTTCCCTGGCTTTCTTTCCTAATTCTGATTTTTCAATTTCTGCTAATGTAATGTTCCAAGTCATGAATGTGGTTTTGGTATATTGGTCTTCACATTCATCTGGAAATTTGAATTCAAGGAATTCTTTTGTTTTGTCCTTGTACAATTCCAAATAATCATAGATATGAAACAGAGTCCCTCGTGTTTTCTGGTAGTCTTCCTGTTTTTGTCTAATGTGTGCGACGGCTTGCTGCAAGGCCAGAGGAAAATTCTGCAACTCGTTTGTCAATTCTTTGACATCATTATCTTGTCGGTCATCCTTAATATCCAATGAGCTTTTTACTAATTCCTCAGCCTCGGCATCGTTTAACACATTCAAATCTATAGGAGTGGCGTTTGGCCATTTTTGGTTTCGTGATGTTAATAAGAAGCGGGCCATTGTCTTGGTTTGTTTTGTTGTGGGTAAAAAGTTACCAACGCCGTCCATTAAAGTGCCAATATTTTTGAAATATTGCGCGTTGTCAAAAATAAATAAACTTTTTCGGTTCTGGAAAAAGCTGTACACTTCCTGAACTATGGATTTCATCTCCATTTCCATCTTGTTAGCATCTTGTGTTGGAATTTTCAGACAATCTTTACATAACCTACGGAAGCAATTTCCCATAGATTCCCGTGTTTCTGCATCGATCCATATGATGCTTTCGTAATTGTGACCATATTTGTGAACATATTGTCTCGCCAATTGAGTTTTCCCGATTCCTCCTAAGCCACTGATTGATGCCATTTGTGATATTACTGCAAAATGGCTGCCATCTTGTTTATTCTGTAAAGCTGTGTGTAATTGCTCAAGCTCCTCTGTTCTCCCAGTAAAAGATGTCAATGGATCCATCACGTTGAAGACAATACCACTTAAAACTCCATCCATGAAGCCATCATCTTTCCTCAAATATTCGGTTTGTCCTAGTTTCTTCCACCAGTCGGCCATTTTACCAATTATTATATGGTAACTTGCAATTTCCATTTCATTGACGTTTCCAAAATTTGTCTGTATTAGCTGTTTTAGGCCCTCAACGTCGGGTTGCCCTGTTATTATTGTTAATTGATTTGTGAATTCCTCAATGTTTTTGGAATCATTTTTTGTGAATCCCAGGGAAAGTCTGGGTAAGTTTTCTACCTGAATGTCAAAATGCAATTTTGGGTCAATGTTGCATTTAATTAGTTCGTCAGTCAGGTATTCCAGTATTTCTCTGGGCCCTCCATCAAGGTGTTCTTCATTCAATTTGAACATTGCTTTGTCCTCATCAAACACTAGCACATTTCCTACAAATTTGGAAAATTCTTTCATGAGCTTTTTGCTCATTTTTGTAATTGTGCTAATGTTGCCTGAAATGCACTGAGATGCAATTTTGATGAATTCATCGCACAGTTTGGTATTAAGCTCTGACATTGCATTTTCAAACCAATGTGGAAGATCCAACTGGAGGCCTTTCATATGTTTGATTATATTGTCATTGTTGTGTGCACTCTTTGTTGCACCCATTTGTTCCGTATACCAACTGAAGGTTCTCTCTCTGAATTTTTTGAGGACTTTATTTTGGAAGTTTCCATCTAGAAAATCATTCCTATATTTCCAGCATCTGCCATCTTTGACAAGAACTGTCTGTGTGAAGAATGCATGATACATTTTGAAATTGTCATCTCTGTCTAGGTTTTTACACTTTGCGGTATGAATTTGTTTTAGCTGTTTTATCACCTGCTCAATCTCAAGGTCGTGTTGTACTTCTTGTAACAGGTTTTTAGCTTTATCTACTTTCAGTTTAAATGCTCGACCATTCGTCTCACCCAGCACAAAATGAAGTGGGTTTTCCACCTCAATTACATGTTCCTTCATATCATCATGTCTATTTGCATTTGTATAGATAACAAAATGGCAATTTAAGTTATCTTTCTTGCCCCCAAAGATTGGGTCATTGAACCCAGACTTCTTAAATTCATCCATTATATGCACGAAAGATTCGAAATATTTCTGCAGTGGCCAGTCATGATCCGTTTCAAAAGTTTTGATGGTTATTTTATGGTTTGGATTCTGTTTAAATTTAGACTGCAGAAATATTACATTTTCCCTGTCATTGTCATCTCTGTATCGAAAGACAATATCGTCAAAATCACCTGCACTTTCCAAGTTCCCAGCCAAGTAGAAATCTTTTTGTTGTTGGTCTCCTCGGAGTTTGCACAACGTCAGCAAACTGATTTCCAGGAAATGTCCTTCAGCACCAGCAGCACCAGTTCTCTTCGTGTAGGTTTCCACCGTTGACCTGTTGGCCATTTTGTTGTCCTTGCTGCGGCTTGTGACCTCGTCAGCCATTTCTGGCAGAAAAGAACTATCACTGTAGTATCTTTCTTGATATATGTCTACATTGATTTAATTAATGACAAACCTAATTGTGTTGACTGCCTCAATTCACACTGGGTGAATCCGTCTACTTTCCATTCTCCCTGATCAATACTTTTACAATTCAGCTGCGCTATTTATTACAGATGTAATCTATGATGTGCTTTATCAATTACGTGTTGCAGTAAAGTTTTCTGTATGTTTTATTTTCTATAGATAATATTTGTAACCCTGAACCTGGTAAAATGTCAAGAGGTTTTGTTATCTGTGTTTTTTAAGTCATGTACAGATGGGAAGGGTTTGGTTTAAACAGTTGTTGTGAGACTAATTCAATTGGAAATCGTTATAATGAAGTTTTATATGATTCTGTGAAATTATTTGTACAATTAAGAAAATGTTAAATTTATATGTTAATTATGTTTATTATATTTATGTTTAATAGCAAAAATTGATTTTTCTGCAGAATTGCAAAATAATAGAAACCAAAGATTATTTCTGTTTCTTTAAGTTAAGTTAATCTTTACTTAACCTTGATAATAACATCCGCTTGATATTGGAGTTATATTTGACATTGCAGCTAACATTATCTTCAGTGGTTTACCAATTGCTGCAAATATGCTACGTATACATACATGGAAATAACTGTAATTCATTAAGGGTGAGGGAAACGCGGATCCTGCTTCAATGATCCGCACGTAGGCGGCGCTGCAAGCAATCATTTTCACTCACCGTTTAAAATCGTTATAAAATAAACGAAAGGACTACGACATGCGAAATAAATTGTTTTGTACAG
>JAVBJR010000576.1:0-3194 GCA_031546965.1 Dysgonomonas sp. | reverse complement strand
ACCGAACTTGTGGAACCTGCGTGGATGGACTCTGCTAAACCAAGGAATACTAAGGTCATTGAATGGAAACTCCAGCCAAACGATGCGATCGCTGTGTGTGGGAAAATAGGCTTAGGAACCAAATGTGTGAACTTTCGACTGAGCCAGCGCGGTAAATATACAATTTATTGCATAACACTCAAGGTAAGCGTGTTTTACGACACAATTTAGATGGTATTGTCAAAAAATAACCGATGAACTACTTTAATCGTGTAAGTTCATTATGGAATATGAAAAAATACACCGCTGTTCTATTATTTGTCGTATTCCATAATGGACTTATCCGAAGTATTTCAACGGTTATTTTTTGATAGTACCATCTAAATTGTGTCGTAGAACACGCTTACCTTGGGTGTTATCCAATAAATTGAATATTTACCGCGCTAGCTCAGTCACCAGTTCACGGGTCGTTTTTCCTCACACATCGATCGCATCGCTTTGCTGGAGTTTCTATTCCATGACCTTAGTATTCCTTGGCTAAACGTAACCTATTCAGTAGATTATATTAGTTTTGGTTTTTTTAAAACGGACCGGAGGTCCACCAATCAGCGTGATGATGATGCGCAGCGGTGGGATGATGCCAGCGCAGGTAAAAGGTTATATCACATGCCTATACCGAGCGCCCCTTGTGGAGAGTTTAAGTTACTTTCATTTTCTTAATTTTATTATTTGCTTTTCTGAGTGTCAGGCCAAGGTAATTTTGTCTTAAAGGAGATCTGGCACGATTTTGCAACCTCACCCAAACTGCCTTCCATATCAATGTGTACTTGATAACAAACAGTAACATGTTAACGAATTAAAGGGGTATTCAGAAAGGCGCGTCCGTGACGCCAGCAGCAACGCGCGTCCTTGACGCCAGTAGCAACGTGCGTCCATGACGCGCGACTGAATGTGATTTATCATTCACATCGGTGCGTCATAGACACGCGGCAGACACAGACACACGCACCAGTAGTGCCGCACGGCACTAAACGTACGTTGCCGACGCAAATCCGTTCACAACCGCCGCACTATGTGACGGACCTCTGGACGCATGACGCACGTTTAACACACGTCATGATGCGCCTTTCTGAATACCCCTTAACCCGTTTGAATTTCCCGCCGCTGTTCACTGAACGTATGGCACACCTGCGGCTTCCAGTTTGCTAATCTCGCAATCATCCTTTCTGAATTCCAAGCACTCTTCATCGCTAGAACTGTTGCTATCTACAGAGATAATGGGCCAAACATAAATGGTTGAATCGATTGTAACGCCCAACGCAATGCCGATGGATTACAATCCTCGTCCATCATATTGTTCAGCATCCGTAGCTGCACAGGCATGCCATACTCGATCCTACGGCGCTTCATTTGCGTTATTTTGACGATCAAACTCCTGCACGTTACTTTTCATTGAATTTATTCTGGGAAAAGTACTGCTTAGAAAATTTTGTATTTTGGCAGAATCAAAAATATCAATAAATACCCTGCTGAATCTCCTTTAATCTACAGTGTCCTGACCTGCGGATGACATTATTGCAAAATTTGACCTACGTATTATATATACTGAAAAGTGTGTGTAAACACTCTGGAAATCTCAGGGAGATTTACTTCACGGGTTTGGTAAAAATAAATAAAACTACGTGTCACGTTTAATGCACAATGCAATTTCAGGCACAATTTAACTATCGGCAATTTTAGGGGCACGGGGAAATTGGGGTGTCGAAAATAGTGGGAACCCTGATTATGAAACTGCAAATGTTGAGAACATGCTTCCCAACATTTTGGTTGTTTCATTTGACGTTTAAAATGTCCGGTGTTTTTGGTCAATGGTCAATTTGTATGTTTGTTCTGGTGATGTTATTAAAATTGGATTCAATGCTATTCATTGTTGATTTGTTTCTTCACATAGAAACGAAATTGTCTTTGTAATACATAATATGAAGAGAATATATTTTACTCTATTGGTTTAAAATGTTACCATACATTAATATAAATTAATTATTTTAACACATAAGAAATAACACCTGGAAATATTCAGGGTAGAAATGTTGCATTAGGGTTATATACGTTATCTTTAACTGTATTGGAAATATATCGGTTATTTTGTTTGATCTGTGTATAAGTTACAGTGAGTTTAGCTAAGTGACGTCTTTCCACCAATGACGGTTGGCCTGGACAAAGTGGGCGGAGCTTCCAATTGGTTTGGTTAGTTAGCAAACCCCATGTATTGTGAGTTTTTCATGGGCTTATCAAATATTTTTGAGCATGTTTTTAATGTGATGTGTTCAATTCAGTCAAACTTTTATATTGTGGCCTTGTTTATATAAACTGAGCATTTCATTGGTGTGTAATTGAAAGTTTTACATGTAAATACTATTTTTATAACCATGTAACCTGGCTATATGTATTGGTATATACTAACTACTTTTTGTCAAAAATGTTTTAGTACTTATGTGAATATAATGACTTTCACTTCAATATTTCTAACTCATTTCCAGCTTACAAATTGCGTTAAAATTTAAAAGTGAACTGACATTGTTTTGCAAGGTACCCTGATATTTGACTTAAGCAAAATATTAAAATAAATTGCATAAATCAAGTGTCAAAACGAAATATTGGACATGTTTTCAGTCAGATTGCATACTTTGCCTCACTAGTGCCTCCATCTTGGCAATTGGAGGTGCTCTATACTGGAAAGGGTTAACTCAAGGAGGTATATAGTATTTGGTTAACTCGTCATGTCCGGAAGTGGGAGTGGCTTTATGCCCGTATGTTTCTCATTGGTGGTTCCAGAAGCAAGTGCTTATTTATGATTTGTGCATCCTTAGTGTCCTAAAATTCGCTGCTATAAAATGGTTTATTAGCAATGAATATCTCTTTAAATATTTGAAGGTAAAAAACAATTGAATCCATGAATGATCACAATTTCACCGATTGGATCAGTACAGTGTGTCTACTGATACTGGAATTTTGAAATTAAAATTTAGTAGACACCCAAGTACTAATTGCTCAATAATTTATTGGCTCTACTATATATACATATAATTATGGTTGCTATCATTGAGTGGTGTTTGTTTCTTGATATGTATGTACTGTATGTCTGTATGTGCAGTTTTGTTTTGGACTCTATCAGTATTATATTTGCCATTGGGGTGGACCATGTTGGTGGTTTT
>JAVBJR010001262.1:0-2659 GCA_031546965.1 Dysgonomonas sp. | reverse complement strand
GATTATATCCCCCCTTGGTGGTCACCAGCCGACTCATTTCATTCCCTTCTTGCGATGAATTTTATGATCCGGATCCAGCCGGACTATGGGATGCGGGCCGGCGTAGGAAGCGGATCGACGTAGGTAGATTGTAGATAAGCTGTGGCGACTTTCATTATCATAGTTTGGATGAAGGATAAACAGTAATATGTATCGATACACATCGGTACGCATCGATACATACCGGTACGCATCGATACATACCGGTACGCATAGATACATATCGGTGTGTATCGGTAGATAACATACTTTGACATTCTTCATTATCATCTTGGTTGGGATGAAGGATAAACAGTAATTTTTTGTATCGATACACATCGGTACGTATCGATACATATCGGCGCAACGTAAATTGTACGAACAGGTAATAATGAACATTTAGTATATCTCAAAGTATCGATACATATCGGTACACATCGGTACGTATCCATACATATCGGTACACATCGGTACGTATCCATACATATCGGTACGTATCGATACATATCGGTACACATAGATGCACTTTGCCGACTCTCATTTTCATCTTGGATTGAACAAACAGAGTAATGTATCGTACACATTGGAATGTATCGATACGTACCGGTACACAACGATACATACCGGTACACATTGATGCACTGGCAGACTTTCATTTTCAACTTAAATTGTGCAAACAGCATAATGATCATTTAGTAATCATTTGAATGTATCGATACATATCGGTACATATCTATACACATCGATACGTATCGATACACATCGGTACGTATCGATACATATCAGTACCCAAGGATGCACTTTGCCGACTTTCATTTTCATTTTGGATTGGACGCACAGTAACTTATCATACACATTGGAATGTATCGATACGTACCGGTACATATCGATACATATCGGTATACATCAATGCAATTTGCCAACGTTCATTTTCATCTTAGATTGGAAGAACAGTAATGTATGTATCGTACACATCGGAATGTATCGGTACGTATCGATACACGTCGGTACGTACCGGTACATAACGATACATACCGGTACACATCGATGCACTTTGCCGATTTTCATTTTCATCTTAGATTGGACAAATAGAGTAATGTATCGTATGCATTGGAATGTATCGGTACGTACCAGTACATACCGATACATACCGGTACGTATCGATACAAACCGGTACGTATCGATGCACTTTGTCGACTTTCCTTTTCAACTTAAATTGTACGAACAGAGTAATGAATGTTTAGTACATATCTGAATGTATCGATACCTATCGGTACGTATAGATACGTATAGATGCGTACCGGTACACATTCTATACATATCGGTACGTATCGATACGTATCGGTACACATCGGAACATATCGATGCACTTTGCCGACTTTCATTTTCATTTAGGATTCCACGAACAGAGTAATGTATCATACACATTGGAATGTATCGGTACGTACCGGTACATAACGATACATGCCGGTACGTATCGATACATACCGGTACGTATCGATGCACTTTGCAGATTTTCATTTTCAACTTAGATTGTACGAACAGAGTATAAATAAACGTTTCGTACATATCTGAATGTATCGATACATATCGGTACGTATCGATACATATTGACTTTCTTTCCATCTTACCTGTACTTTCAGATCCCTCAACGTCTGTTTGGAGGAAACATTGATGGCCTTCTCATCGCGGCCCTTTCGGTGTCGCTGGCTGCGCCGAACTCTTTTCGTGTCCATCGGTGACACCGTAGCTTGAGGACCACCCTGTCCATCAACTAATTCCGACTTGCGGCGTTTATTCACAGGTGCATGGTCATCATCACCTTGCGTAATGTCTTCGATGGCCTCCGCCGGGCTCTGGCCTTCGGCGGACTCCTTTGGAGAAACCTTGCAGACGTAGATTCGGGCCGAATCATATTCTAGCAGTTGACGTTCTTCCTCTCTAACCAGTTCAATGTGACAGTCTTGGCACAGTCCTGCAGTAAACATGCAGAAATACATGTATCCATGAAACATCGGTATTAAATCACGTTAAATTTCATCCCTTAAGTCACTGTACCAATTAATTAGCACTTAAAAGTTGTACAGTTTGCTAAATACGAGGTTGAATAGTATAGGAGAACCTAATAACTTAATTACCCCTTCCAACTTAAAGGTGAACTGACATGGTTTTGTAACGTACCCTGAAACCTCACCAATGCGAACATAAAACATGCAGAAAGTATTTCTGTAGAAATTAGTAAAAAAAAGTTATTGGCAGTTAAAGGTAAGGGGTAATTCAATTAGGAGGTTCAATAAGCTAACCTCCTATCTGGAAAATTGCTACACATTTTTGTGGCGCTTTTCATTGTTTTTCTTCATGTACAGAAGTTATATTGGCAATTTGTTTTAAAGTTTACAAGATAGAAGGTCAACAAGCTTAAGAGAACCTCCTAACTTAATGACCCCTTACCTTTAACTGCTAATAACTTTTTTTTACTAATTTCCACAGAGATTTTATTGCAACACTTGCTTTCTTCATTGTTTTCCTTTATATTGATTAAGTTTCAGGGTAACTTACAAAACCATGTCACCTCACCTTTAATATTCAAAGGGGTAATTAAGTTAGAAGGTTCATTATCCCAGTCGACGTCCTATCCGGC
>JAVBJR010001273.1:0-4315 GCA_031546965.1 Dysgonomonas sp. | reverse complement strand
CGAACTTCAACTGCTGATTTCTCGGCGACTAATCGATAAATTTAAATTCCGTAAACGCCAAACAATTGTATTTTTATGCCTTCTTTTTATGAAATTAGTTTTGAGGGGGGTTGCAAAATCGTGTCACTTCTCCTTTAAAGGGTAAATGTGATTATCTAGTATGCAAAACCAATTACAAATAAAACATCGGATACATTCGGTTTAAATCTGCAATCTTCTGCTTCAAAGCATCTTTGGCTTCTCGACATTTCCTAATTCAGAATCACCTTTACATTGCAATTTTAAGTAGTACGTAAGGGCATCTTCAACAATATGTGGGTTATAATTTTATAACTGTTATGTACATTAGCACTGCAAGAGACATTAATTACTTACTGCAGATGGAAGTTACTTTCATTGGTGTGAGAGGAGGCTTGGCAGGCTTCATCTTATTCATATTGCACACCTTTCCTGTTACCGATCTTTGCTGTAGTTCTGCTGTGCTCCAGAAACATTGAGCCAGGTTTTTGCAAAACATGGATGCGTTTGGCGATCTTGCAACTGGAGTCCACTTGTCTTTTGTGATTTGATTTCCCCACAAATCAACCTACACATAACAAACAACATACACAAATGCCGAGCTTTTCAAAAGTATGCCTAACAAGTAAAACATACTGTTCCCGATTCCTCGTTGAATATAGGCTCCATTGTGCTTAAGTTGTTGCTGGGTGCTTAACCGTCGATCGGAGCATTTTGAATATAGTGTGGATGAATTGCAACAGAACTTGTGTCTGGATAAGCACTTGTAGCAGTGTTTGTTGTAACATCAACTGCTCCACTAGTTGCTTCTATGCCAACATCCTGGTGTGGACTTTCACAGCGTTTGACACAAGTTTTTTGAATATGTCATGGTGGAAGTTTTCTGCACATATTTCTGCACAAAAATGTTCCAATTTGCTGTCGAGGTTCTGCAAAACTGCATGCAAAAACATTTGCTTCTTGTTTTTGTTTTATCGTGTTGAAAATTAAATTTTGGTTTTGAAATGCGTCACTGACTTTTCTTTTCCGAATATTAAATGTTATATAAATATTTTTTGATATAACATGCAATACCTTCCACCATATTTACATTATTTGGCAATTAAATACATTCATTTCAAAATTTATTTATAGTGCATGCATAACTTGGTCGGCAACTTGGTCTAGCTGTAATTGAATGTTACCGCTTAACGTTGCACACACAATTCACGCAAGACTAAAGACTAAAGCTAAAAACTTCTTTTTTGTGAATACATCTTTAATAAACCCTTGTTTTTAAATATAATTCAAATTAGGGTTTGATTCTTCTGTTGTCTTGCTTAAACCTTGACATCAAGTATAACATTGTTGGCCCAGGAAATAATCTGTAAAAATATATATGTTACAGTAAATATAAAAAACCGTAATTTTGCAAAATTACTTGTAAGTTTGACATAAGCCTATTTTACGATGCGAGCCGTTAGCACGTTAAAAAACCTAACCTTACCTAAACTAAACTAATTAACTAAACTAACACAGTCCTGCACACATGTAAAAAATTGTGGGTGGTGGGAGAAAAGCGGTATTTACGTAATTCATTGTTTTAACATCGATTTGTCATACTTACCGGTTCAGTAATTTTGCAAAATTACGGTTTTTCATATTTACTGTGCCATATATATTAAAATGTATTTAATATTCATAGATAATGTATAGGTATACTATTATAGTATTTTCAAGCCAAACTTTGCACCAGCACACGCCCGAAATCCCCCTCGCCGCCCCCCTCCTGAACTTTGTGAACGGACAAGGTTTACTGCCACACCCTCTCGAGGGGGTGGAGATGGAAGCGGGTGGCGGTGCAGCAAAGTTTGGCTTGTAAATACTATAGTACCTTTAAAATTATTAAACTAATTATATAAGGAAGCTACTATGTATAAATTCATGCAAAACTTCATGTTGCACAGATTTCCAAATAGATGTATATATATATATTTGATAACATACCTACCAGAGGTGGCACAAAAAGGCTGAATCCAAGAAAATGGAAATAAAATCTCAAGATCTCTTTTGATTAGATTGAACGTGGTGTTTCCAATATTTCAGTCTGTTTGAAATCGCCCTAACAATTCCCATACTTTTTTGTTCGGAAGTTCTCGCAAACAATAATGTACCACAATTAGTAATTATTTTTGCACCACAATAATTAAAATAGATTTTTATCACCATAATTTGTCACGATTAGTTGCAATGTAATGTATTAAAAATGTATTTTTATAATGTGGCAGTCTCGTTGTTGACTGTCACATGGGTTTGTTTATCAATAAAAACGTGACATTGGGTGAAGATAATGGGGTAAAGGTTGCTTACTAATTTACAAGTTGTTGCGTAACACATATTAAAGAGTTCATGTGATAGCTCAAGGTCTAAGTTTAAAGGTTGATTATAATTAGTATAAAAACGGTGTGTGGAGCTGACTCTGGGCCACTTCATCTCAAGACATCGCTAGAGCTACATCGCCACTCGTGGCCCTGGAGAGGAATCGCCCTGAACCACCTCGCCCTCAAGGCTCTATTTTCTCGGGATGCTGAGCATCGCCTTTTTTGTGGTAAGAGCGAGTCTTCTCCAGGAGTTTTGAGTTGGCTTTAAGCCTACTCCCTTTGGAGGGAGTTTTTGGTCTTCAAAATTTCTGTGAGATTATGAGATTAGTAGGTTAATAGAATTGTTGGCAACGTTTGTACCTTGGTTAAGGAGAATTAAAAGGGTTGTTGTTTTGGTAGTGTTGTCTGTTAATTTATCACCGACCACGCTACAATAACATTATTGGTTGCAAACTACTTTCTGGAGACAATTTTATGCACAAGTTTTGTGAATGTCACGGTGAAATTAGTTATGCATAACTATAATTGTGCTGCAGAAAGTTTAATTTTCTGCAAATTTATTTTGGCAGGATTGATTTTCTGCACGCTTCTGCATATTTTTTTTACTTGTCATTAAATGGCCCCAGGATGGAATTAATTTAGGCACACAAGAGTGTTGTTAATTTAGAAAAAACCCTGTTCTGATTGGTGAACATTAAAATATTTCCAAGATTGCGGCTGAAAGTGACCAGCGTGGCATGAAACTGCCCAATGAGGGAATTAATTTATGCACATGAGATGGAGAAAAAATGTAGTTAAGTGACATCATTAGGTTTTTAAATCCCTGGAATTGCAATTTTTGCGATTTTGAACGTAAAAATGGAATGACCCCTTGATAATGAACACTGGTGTTGAGACGATACCGATAACATCGATATTTTCGATGTATCTATAGGCGAATAAACAATAGTTTCTGAAATGTCCGGCAGATGGCGTTGCACCTTGGGGAAAATGTCGATGTTCCGTAAAAGTTTGAAGCATATCCTGCGCAAGGAGTTTAAGGTTACGGAGAGGCATGATACATCCATCACGTGAGCCAAACCTTGCCTCTGGTCACGTGACTAGAGATGGCGTATGTAATGAGCTCATTGGCAGATTTGAACCTGGGCTAAACACGCCCTCACCTCCACTTTCTAGCCAACAATCGCCGCCTTCAAATCCTGCCCAAAAACGGTGCAAGAAATAGGTGCAGGCGAGGTCTCGGTTAATAAATGTGGCATGCCCTAGGCAGTTAGCGAAGCAACAAATCTTTGAATCATTCATTTTCTGAATTTGCTTGATTCGTGGCTAGAAAATGGAGGCCTGATAGCCCCGCCTATCCGCGCATGCGCGCACCTCCACCCCTCCGGTGTGGATATTGTTTGGACCCGGCTACGAGCGGAGGTTGCCTCTCCTTAACCTGAAACTCCTTGTCCTACGTAACTGCGCATCTTCTGGGCAGAGGCACCAAACGGCACTTCGTACGACGAATATGTCCAGGAAATTGAAAAATTTGAAAAATGGAACGATAGAATAGAAAATTAGAATTTCTGCTCATCAAAATTTATCATTCACAACTTTATTTTGATTACCTGTAGCCAAGCCTGTAGGGTTGCATCGTTGTCATTTTCTGGTGGTTTATCTTTTTCCCTTCTCCAAACTGCGGCACCAATATTGATGGCTATGCCTACAAGTGAATCCACAACAATTTTGAGTATTCTACTCATTTCGCAGAACAGTCCATCTTAACCAGTTGGGAGATGTTTATAAAACCAAGGTATAGTCCAAACACTCTAACTGCGAGGTTTTCACCCTTCTTGCCAGAGGCAAGGCCCTTTGTGTTTAAATTGATTAACAAAAGGACCACTTTTCAACACAAAAGGACTTGCCTCTGGCAAGAAGGGTGAAAACCTCGCAGT
>JAVBJR010000081.1:0-4028 GCA_031546965.1 Dysgonomonas sp. | reverse complement strand
GGTGTGCTTTTATAAGGGAATACCTTTGTAACGGCATGCTGCCTTTAAAATAATGTCGTATTCGTGAACAAATTAGTTAATGTATAATTTCCGAATTCTTAAAAACAGGAATATTTTAAAGTACAACATAGAACAATCACGTCTTTAATGAAACGTTTTTGAGCATGTTGCTCGAAATTAAACTAATGAATTCACAGTGGGCGTTGCTATCGTTACCTAAACTGAATTTGGAACCTCAGGCAGAACAGAAGTGCTGGTTATATATGGTGTGCAATCCCCCCCCCCCCGGTCCCTAAATTCTTAAACATGCACATCATGAAAGGGTTGATATTGATGAATGGATGAATGTAGATGACCTAGGAAACCTGTCACAAAATTTCCTGGATCCGCCACTGTAACAGTTCACGAGACACCCGATAGATGGCGCGCGCGACTTGTACTCGCTAGAGAGCCTGTACTCGCCGATTCCCGACAGCCAGCGCCATCGGCGTGAAAGGCGTACAACAAAACGTTTCAACTTCTGGAAGCTAGATGGCGCTTACCCCGGTGTTACATAATACGGGGTGTTCCAATAATCCGATTCGAACGGGGTTTGCGCCGTTCGATTTACAATAATTAATTACATTAAAAAACGTCATGCTTGGAATTTTTCGAACGTCCCAACATTTTCTATTGTATTTAGGCTTTCCCCTGTGTTAAAGTATAGGCAATGTGCCCAATGACTTATCCGGGCTGAGGGTGTTCCAATCGTCCGATTCGAACGGGGTTTGCGCCGTTCGATTTAGAATAATTAATTACATTAAAAACCGTCGTCACTGGAATTTTTCGAACGTTCTAACATTTACTATTGTATTTAGGCTTTCCCCTGTGTTAAAGTATAGGCAATGTGCCCCATTACTTATCCGGGCTGAGGGTGTTCCTATCGTCCGATTCGAACGGAATTTGCGCCGTTCGATTTAGAATAATTAATTACATTCAAAAACGTCATGCTTGGAATTTTTCGAACGTTCCAACATTTTCTACTTTATTTATGCTTTCCCCTGTGTTACAGTATAGGCAATGTGCCCAATGACTTATCTGGGCTGACGGTGTTCCAATTGTCCGATTCGAATGGGGTTTGCGCCGTTCAATTTAGAATAATTAATTACATTAAAAAACATCATGCTTGGAATTTTTCGAACGTTCCGTCATTTTCTACTTTATTTATGCTTTCCCCTGTGTTGCAGTTTTGGCAATGTGACCAATGATATCCGGGCTGACGGTGTTCCAATCGTCCGATTCGATTGGGCTTTGCGTGATATGATGATATTCCAATGCCTGCAATACAATTCCTGTTATAGATAAATTTCAAATTTCACATTTTTTTATTATATTACCTGAATGCAATCTGGTATTTTTTTACTATTGAACAATTTTCAGACCATCTGACCAGTTGCTTGTGTTATCTTTATGCCAACATGCGAGCATGGATTCAACATTTCGATTCGCTCTTTCCACTGAACCTTGTGATTATGAATGGCATGGTTATTCCATGGACTAGTCTGCAGTCTGGCCAGCAGCTTGCCACTTCCTTGACCAACTGATTAAAAAATATGGGCGAATATACTCATATTCATAAACACTGAACAATTTGCCCTGTGCATTTATCACAAAACTAACCTTGTTTGCAAATTCACGGCCATTGTCAGACTGTAATATATGTGGTGCACCTATATAGGTCACAAAATATTTCAACCAAATGAAATGCCACTTCTTCAGCCGTTTTTGAACACAGAGCCCTGAGGCGCACCATCTTCGTAAGATGGTACTGGTAGACGAGAATGAACTTATAATCACCATCAGGCTGGCTTTGCATGTCAATCAAGTCATCGTAAATAATCAGGAATGTTATGAGAACACATGAGTGTAACCTATAAAATACACCCATAGTTACTTACTTGACATCGTGAATTCATTTTGTTGGAAATTATTGGTTTCACAACAATACCCTTTCTCACTTGGGATTTCTTCAGCTGGCAAGTTTCACACAACTGAAGGTATGATGTAATCTGCTCTTTTGTGACATTAGCATAGCTCTTTCCAATTTTGTCATTGAGAATATCTCTCCCACCATGTCCAGTTGACAAGTGAGCATCACTGATTACGTCGAAAAGCTGTTCAATCGACACAATTTCAAGATTTGACCCACTTTTCAACAGCTTTTTTGTGACATTCCCATTGACTATGATCTCACTAAGGTGGAAGCGATTTAGCAATCTGTCTAACACAAATGCAAGATAAGTTAGTTGCAGAGATATCTGTAATTGAGTTGGATAATGCAGATGACCTGCGGCAGGCTTCCTTGCATGATGGTGCAAGCCTGAAGCAACATTTTTCATTAAACATTTGGTAGGACTATGCAGAAATGTGATTCCAACACAAGATGCCTTCAATTACATGTTAGTTTATTTGAGTTGGGGTTATAGTACTGATTTGATAAAATCTGAAAAAATATCAAGGTAATGGGACTTTTAGTGTGGCTTTAAAAGATGCAGGAGAACAGGAACTGACAGTAACATAATTTTTCACAGCCAATTTTGCAGTTTGCAACAGCATTTTTGCTGAAATAAAGTTCTATATTTTAACATTCCAAAAATTGTTTGTTAATCATGAGTTATCCTTGGATTTTTTATGGTACCTATATCTATTTCCCCAAAACAGCTGTTGAAAAGGCTCAGAATTGTTTGGAGAAAATTATGGCAATGTTAGTTTTCCAAATTGCTTAATCCCTTCCACTTGTGATTTTTCAAGCAACTCTAAAATTTGCATGAAATAGACTGTTTAATTTAACAAATACCAAATATCAGACGCATTTAAAAAACTTCTAAGTGAAAGTCCATAGGTCACAACTTTATTCCTTATAATTATTGTAATTATTACCGATTGTAATCTAATCAGCGTGCAGTCAATTATCGCTAATTCATCACTGGCAGGACTTTAAATTTGTGATGACATATGCGATTTTCGATACTAAGCAGATTTGATGATTTAATCGAGGTTTTTAAAAATAAAGTGTGTGGCTCGCGATTGACTGGGACTTTGAAATTATTCCAGTGCCAAAATATTGAGGTTCTACTGCGTTTTACCCAGGGAGAAGACTGCTGCGGGTCATTCGTATTGTTAAATAGGGTTTTAAATTTTTAAAATTGAATAACTTACAGGAAATACTAAAACCATGTTTTTTGTATTGAAAATAAGCAAATGAAGCGCTGCTTGTTGAAGTTTAAAATTCCCTGACAGAGCACCTTTAAAGGTCTTGTTGCACTCAGATAAATCTTGAAATAAAATTATTTCCAACCGTAATAAATATTTTTACAAATAGTATATATATGAAAAGAAACCTGCCTGTAGTCGCCTGCACAACGTTTCTTGGAGTCTTTCTTGTAATTCTTCAAGTCAACTGATGGCAGAATTGTAGTCCAAATTTGTTATACTAGTACAATTATTCTTCTTTAAAAGCACTTGTTCTTGGATCCTGCTGATAAATTTACTCCGAAAATCACTCATGTTGAATCAAAAGTGTTTACCAAGCTGTTTGATATTTTGGCGCCAAAACAATAGGTGGTGCAAATCGCCCTACTGATAATTAGAATAAAAATATTAATACGCAAATTCCTTACGGTGTAGTGAATGAAGAGGCAATGAGTGTGATTAAAAATTTCTGGGTAGGGTAGAATATTGCCTCGGATCACCAACCTACAGTAGTGGAACTGATAATGAAAGGGGAGAAAGATAAAAGAAGGGAAGGCAAGCAAGAGGTTATTAAATATAAATGGTCAGTGGAGGGGGTTAAGGAATATCAAGGAAAACTGAGAGAGAAAATTTGGGGAAAGGAGGATGGAGAGGAAGAAAGAGGGGCGGTAGAAGAGAGATGGACAAGGTTGAAAGGTAAGATCGAGAGAGCGAGGGAAAGGAAGGTATGGCAAATGCAGATGAGCGAGCAGAGGGAACCATGGTGGGATGAAGAATGTTGTATGAAAAAACGGGTT
>JAVBJR010000321.1:0-5971 GCA_031546965.1 Dysgonomonas sp. | reverse complement strand
AATAATCTTGGTATTCCCCACATTTAGGTAGTTAATAGAGCATCAGGAAAACACGGTAAATACAATATAAAAGAAACATTGGCTAAATGTTGAAGACCGTTGCATGGCAGCGCCACCAAGCGGGAGGGATGTACATCTGTATGCCAAATATTCAGATTTTTCAAAATATTGTTGTAAGCAAAGTTGGCGGTGTAAATTCACCAAAATTAAATTGTAGCTAATACTGGAAGAGTTGGCCAGTCTACCACTGCCAACCTGACATCTGGACAAGTAATGGCTGTCTGTAGAAATATTCGCAAACATGAGCGCCCAAATTTTACTGCAGACGTTCCAGTGTATTAAGCTTGATAGCTACAGGCTTGCATTTTTGCGTGAATTTAGAATGCAATGACATCTTCGAAACCTCAGAGACATATTTTGAAAACAAAATGTTGATTATTTTATATTTAATTAAAACTGTAAATTTTGAGCGATTGTAATTAATTTTAAGAAAACTTGCAATATAATTTATCTCTTCGTGGTTTCGAAGATGTAATGTCATTGTAAATTCAAACAAAAATGCAAGCATGTAGTTATAAAACTAATTACACAGGAACATCTGAAGTACAATTTGGGTGCCCATGTTTGCAAATATTTCTACAGACAGCCATTGCTTGTCCAGATGTCAGGTTAGCAGTTGTAGAAAGGCCAACTCTTCCAGTATTAGCTGCAATTCAATTCGTGAATTTCCTTGACCAACTTTGGTTTCAACAATATTTCGTAAAATATAAATATTTGGCATCAAGATTTTTACTAGGATGTAAAAAGGAGAATGTATTCCCAAGTTTTATGAAATTTAAATTTGGTCACAATAGTAAAGCAGCTATGAAAGCTCTTTACAAGTTAAAAAGAATCTGGTTGATAGAAGAGTTGAAAACTTGGCATACCAAATTATATTATACCTAGGTTCAATGTTATAAGGTTCATCTGCACATGGGTAAAATAATGGAACAAAGGGAATGGGATTACTTGGAATGGTCCTCTAATTATTACTGCAAGGAATTGAATGATAGATTGCAGACGCAACATGACAAAAAGTTGGCAAATTCAACTGCTGCTATAACATTGAAAAGCACTCCATTGTGTCCAATGTAGAACCCTTTTTTGCAGTCAAATGTTTGACCAAAAAAATTTCCTCAAAGAGTATACTTAATTTAGGTTTGAAATTTAATTTTGGTATTGAACCCTCAATGGAAGATTAAGGATGAAGTAATTCAAAATTTGAACATTTTGTGTGCAGAATGGAAGGTGATAGTAATGTCTGAAAGGATCAGTGTATGCCGGATTTGAAGAAATTACAGAAGGAATTAAGATATAATGACTTAGTAGTCATGAAAGCTGACAAAGGCAACCAATGTATAATTATGGATAAAGAGGATTATGTTGCTAATGCATGCAACAGGTGCAAAATACCGAAGTTGAGGAAGTTTTTGAAGATAAGAGTAAAGTGATTAACAAAGGGTTAAAATTGTTGAAAGAAACTTTGAATGATGCGATTGAAGTGTTTGAAAAAGGCTTTAGGATTCAGACGTTGATACCTAGTAATCCTCAGCTTGCACTGTATGGACTTACAAAACTGCATAAAAAAGATATTCCTATTATACCTATTGTTTCTGGAATCAATACTACGTTCTATAAACTTGCACAACATCTCAACTGAATTTTGTCTGGTTTAAGTAGCCATAACCCGCATCATTTGAAAGATTCGCACAATTTTGTTACAAAATTGAATTCTTGGCATTTTCAAAATGCTAAGAATTTGCTGAATCTAAAAATGTGTTCTTTAGATGTCACTTTACTATATCCAAGCATTCCACTTCAAGAAGTGTATCCTATCGTTGAAAAATAATTATTGGAAAATAATTATACTTTGGTTGCTGTGAGGAAGGTTGTAAATTTGCTACGGTTGGTTAATAATCAAAATTATTTCACTTTAAATGGCAAAATTTTCAAGTAAAATGACGGTTTGGCTATGGGCTCACCATTGGCACCAATATTAGCCAATCTGTTTATGGAAAGCTTCGAGATGAAACTTATGAAGAAATATCCTCAGACAAAATTTTGGGTGCGCTTTGTAGATGATATCTTTGCTTTGCATTGTTTAACAGAAAGGGGTTTTTTAAAGTTCTTAAATGATATTAATTCTATTAATCCCAAGATCCAAATCACAGTAGAACGTGAGATTGAGGGTAAATTACATTTTTTGGATGTGTTGGTTGAGAGGAAAAAGCAAAGTTTCATCTATGTGTATCGCAAACCCACATTTTGTCCTAGATATATTGTTGGCAAATCTTCGCACCCTTTGAGTCAAAAATTAGCATTCTTGCACAGTGGTATTGAACGTATTTTTCAACTCGGAGTTGATGACCAAAAACAATTGGATGAGCTAAAATTTTAAAAAAGTGTTGTGTTTTAAATCATTTGGACCCTGGACATGTTGATAGGATTTTTTATAGAGTTAAACGTAAATTTGATTTAAGGAACATTACCACCTTGCAAGATGAACAACCTTCTAAGAAATTTATTGGTTTGTCTTTTAATATATTCAATCAGTCTTTGTCTGAAAAATTGAAAAGATTTGATGTTGCTAATGGGATTTCTACTCGTAATAATTTGTGTTCAAAATTGCCCAATCTGAAAGACAAAGTGCAATTGATGGATGAATCTGGTATTTATCATGTGACTTGCGGTGATTGCGGGAAAATATATTTGGGGCAAATCCGGAGATCTTTTGGTACTCGTTTCGAAGAACATTTAAAACATCCAAACAAATCGACATTTTGTAATCACTTAATTATGAATGACCATGATCCCTTGCAAGCTCGGTTAAAGGTTATTAATGTAGAGAACAAAGCTTTGAAATTGAATGTGTTGGAGAGTGTGGAAATTAATCGTTTATTTCGTAAGTTACCTCATTTAATTATGAATGAGCAATTGGGACATTGCCAAGGATCTGTTATAAAATGGCTAGACAAGTTACATTAACTCTCATTCCTTTTGAATCGCGTTTGGGGCAAGTTGTTGTAAGTTGTTCACTCTTTGTAGGTAGTTAAGTTTTATCATATTTGTAAAATTTGGACATTTCTTGTCTTGAAGATTTCAGCTGGTCTTTGATCGTTCTAACAACTCATGATTTTACATTTTTTGAGTTCCATTTTGACTTGGTTCTTTTGGAATGCAATTATTTGGACGAAATGTTTTATTGTAATAATCTTTGGGAAGTATGACCTTGTAAGTGTTGTTTTACTCATATAATGGAATTTTTTGACTTGTCAGATTGTAACATCTTTGAACATTTTATATAGATTGGTATCTTCTGATGATGACTACATTGTTAAGCCTGGTTTCCATATCGGCAACAATGCCGCGACTGGGACATGCGACTTTTCGCAATCCGTGAAATAGAGCCCTTTATAGGCCACAATACACGAGGCGCAACTGATTTGCGACAAGTCGCAAAAAGTCCAACACGTTGAACTTTTTGCGACATGTAGTAAACGCACAATTGCGACAGGTCGCATGTCGCAGTCGCGGCATTGTCGCTGACATGTGAACCAGGCTTTAGTAATTGCTCGTCTGTATTTAAGTATACATGAGGCTGACATATTTTCTTCATGTAATTTAGTGACGTTATTTATGTGTCAACAAGTATAGCATGCACTACTTTCCATGTATCATAATGTTGTTGACAGGATAAATAATATATGGTAATTTGTATTTTTATGCTTGGTGAGATTAAATCGTATGTGTATGTGGTTGATTATGCTCAGATGAGGTGCGTATGGTGTGTTTATCAAGTATTTGCAGCGTAATTTCCTATATATGTGCGCACATTGATGTCAATGATATGCAAATGAGAAATGAGTGTTGGAATTGAGGGTTTCTTTCCCTCAACCCCTCCCAGCAGTGGTGCGTATATTGGAAATCAATAAGGTGACGTTTTTGGGCAGGATTTTGCTTTTCTCAATAAAAGCAAAGGCGTGTCCTATCTTTTATTGCGCCAAGAATACCGATTCGACCGCTTCATTTATTTCCTTTTTGGCAACTCAGTGTATAGTTAAGAAAGAAAAGAAAGTCACGGTAGAGGAAAGAAAACGTGCTACAACACTGCTTTTGACGATCGGTCCATGATGACATTGCTCAACTATTTCTCAAGCATCCATCGTCGAACCCATTCAATAAAATATGCTTTAAAAGCAAAGTGCATCCCACTGATCCCACCAGTTGTTATTCTGGGCACAGTTGCTCACTTAAAGCTACAGGAGTACCAACAATAACCCACCCCCAATTGGCAATTCGAATGTCTTTTAATATCAATGTTATTACCTACACAAAAATGTGGAAAATTAATGAATTATATACACGGGTTTAGGCGACAGTTATTTTTTGAATATTTTTATTTACGTGAGATCACAAACTGAAGACCTATAATTCCCTACTAGTCTATGAAACACGATATTCATTATACAATATATGCAATAATTTGAATATTTTGTAATTAGTTAAGACGCAATAAAATTGCATTTGTGTTCACTAATTATGATTTCATTTATCTTTTCAGGATGCCTTTTCAGTAAAAGGGTTTGTCGGAAGGCCGAATGGTGTTTTGATGGTGAGTATTTAATTATGCAATTTTCGTGATGAATTAGACGATGTTCATAAAACATTTCTGTGAATATGTTTTTGGATTTCCATGCTATACATTACGCATGTATATTTTAGATCTGAATTAATTGGTATATGTAGCGTTCAGGTTATGTACAATATGTAAGTTGATACATGCAGTAATTTCTGTAACCATGCATGTAGATGTTATTAGAGTCAAGTGACTTAGTCCTTTGTTATTCTCTTTGGACTGAACCATGATATTTGATAACATTTAATTTGAATAAATGGATGAATTTTTTTAATATACGTGGAGATTGATGGGGCTGGCTGCACAGAATCAAGGGAAGAGTTTTAATTAATTTTCAGGTCGATCGATGATGTAGTAGAGTTGGTTCTTTCGCCACCAGAGAGCGACACAGCAGTGGAAATGCTAGAACACTGTGTTACCATGCAAGAGTGATATTGCTATTACAGACCTTAAATGCTGTAGATAAACTTAGTATATTTTATCTGATTATAATCAGATAAAAAAGTCTTTAGTTTAAGCAAGTGTGCTGTAAATTTGCAAATCAGTGAAGCCCATATTATGCCAGCCCATTTACAGGGTGAGGTGATCACGTAGAGACTTTATGTGGAGAAATCATTAAACATTTAGGTTTCACACCTTTGTGACACAAATGTTTTCGTCAATCAGAGTTATAACATATTTTCCAGTTCAATTTACTTGGAATAATATCTATTATGATCAACCCTTAAAAATTTTCTTTCTGCTTAACCCCTTGACCTGGCTTCTCCCCTTGCCTCTTCCATCTATGACCTGTTCTGGGCATGTACTTGATAGTGCCTGCAATAATCACCAGTAAGACCCTATATACAGAAGTTCACCCCTCCCTTTATATTGGACGGGCTTGGAAAAAATGTTGGCTTTATATATATATAGATATGCAGAAATCGCCAAATTTTCATATAAATTCGCTAAAAGTAAGCTTTGTAGACCTAAACTTTCATACAGCATGTATAAAGGTGTATTTTTGCATGCCTTTGGCAACTATGTAACTGGATGGGTGCAATTTAAGCGAGTAGGAGCAGTAATAGTCAGGAGTAGAATTTTTTGCCTGGCCAAATGTTTAAGACCATCGCGATAAATCGGTAATTACACAAGGTAAACGCGACAAAATACAGCTGGCAGAGAATCATTCATGAGGCATAACATTTACAGTATTTATCCCCATAAATTAGGATGGGTAATGGAAATAGTTTATGTGAAGAAATTTGGAACTAAGATTGAACTGCTGCGCAACCAAATGATGCCTTAATATAAAAT
>JAVBJR010001173.1:0-2562 GCA_031546965.1 Dysgonomonas sp. | reverse complement strand
TCAAAAGTCATAAGATTTTGACAGCTTAAAGTGTTTCCACCAAGATCACTGCTGTTGAGTCACTGCTATGAATATTGCCAGCAGCTGACAATAGTCCACCCTGACCAGATAAACTTTCAACAACCAGTGGAAACGGGCGATTTCCACTAATCCAGGTAACGTGTGACTTAATTTGCATATGGCAAGACATGGCAGCACTGTTGGTAAACAGCAGTTGGTGGAAATGAGCCTTATCCCATTGCCATAGCTGGAGGTTGGAGAGCTTCGCACGTTTTGTATTTTAGAAAATTAAGTTAGCAAGTAATAGTCTCGCAAACTAAAACTGATCCAAGTCCAAAAGGTTTTATGACTTCAACAATCCATACAATGCAAGTTATTAGACGCGACTAGAGTTAATATTCATTATTCCATATATTGATAATTTTGGAGGACAATATTCAATTGAGCAGACAATACATTTTGCTTTTCATTTTTCAGTCCCATCATGCAAAGGTTACTATGAGCTTCCGGCAGATGCGTGCACCAAAGACAAACTACCATGTACTTGTTCAGATGTAAGTCCCTGCTTCGTCGACGGTGGTGAAGTTTGTTGTGTTAAAATCGACACCACTACTGACCCAACGAAATTGGAATTGCTTTGTCATACAAAAACTCCGCCTCCGCCACCTCGTAAGATATCATTTTGTTGCACAAAAGTTGAGAACAATGTGAGTAATTTTTTTTTTCTCAGCTGGGGCAATATGTCCGAGCAAAACACCGGCCCTGAAATGTAATCCATACGCACCCTCAGGAAGTTGCTTAACTGACGATGATCCACCAAAAAGCAAATGTCACACCAACGAACTCTGCTGCTCGCTCACACGCACAAGCCCTGCTTGCTGCGTTATTGTTTCATAAACCCTTTTCACTATCAACTGCACAAGTCCGGAAGTGGGATCGGTACTCGGGAGCTGCTTATTGCCCCTTTGTCAACCCTGGCTGCCAAATGTAAGCAACTGGAACTAACAACGTACTACCAAAGAGCCATACCGCTATCGATCTCTGCTACCGCTACTGCACATGCGTGACATAGGTTTATTATTCTGCAAGCTGCCATATCCAAACTGTGTACAACATGAACCAACTGGGAAAGAAAAACTCTGTACTTAGTACAAATGATCATTAACCATAACATGCACAACCTACATAGAAAAACACGATATTGGCCGAAAACAAGAAATCAGTAAAGCAAAAACACTATAAACATAGCTGCACAAAATCTTATTTAAAAAATATTCACATCATTTTTCGAACTTTTGCACCAAAACCAAGTTTATCATTTCCTGTCCACGAGAACGACTACTAGTGTGGTTCACTTTTCGAAATTTTTGTTCGGAAATAATTGCATATTAAAGCATAAGAAAAGCGTAAAAAAAGTGTTAACGATACAAATGTTGTAGGCATTATATAAAGATAAAACGCATAACCAAATGTAGTGAATATTAAAAAGTAGATTAGAGAGCAATCCAGA
The DNA here is from genome assembly GCA_031546965.1 of Dysgonomonas sp. Classification (GTDB taxonomy): domain Bacteria; phylum Bacteroidota; class Bacteroidia; order Bacteroidales; family Dysgonomonadaceae; genus Dysgonomonas_A. The sequence goes on along the minus strand of JAVBJR010001173.1, from coordinate 1,052 downwards.
GTGTGTGTCAATTCATTGAGTATAGAAGTTTGAACGGTACTTATAAAACGGACAATTGCATGTTATATCTCGGCAGTATACACAACTTTGAGTGTGTTACATATTACACAATGGGTTTCATATAACAAATATCTTGGTCAACATCAAGTACAAATCGGCATGAATGATCGACATCCACATACATTGTTATTCGTCTAACAAAATGTTTAACTTCAGTTTTTGTATAATATGAAGAAATCGAGTTAATGGAACACCCTGTATAGCTCATTGTTGTAATGCTGAAAATCCTTGGTAAGTCTGCGCACAAATTCATCACATCTGCGGCATCAAAAAATCATTATAAATTCACAGAAGGGTTTAATACAGGGTTCCCACCCAATTTCTGAAGTTCATTTCCCTGACAACTTTTCAGTAATTTCCCTGACATTGTACATTAAAATTAATACAATATTAGGCCACGATAATAGTATACATTTTCATGCTCTGAATTAAACTTCTTACTATTTCCCCAATACCGCATAGTTCCCAGCAATTCGAGTGTCCCCTTTGGACAAGACACTCTGCACATGAAGATGGCAGGTATAAGGAAAATCCTTCTTAATTCAATAAAATTTTGCACAATGTATGCACTTTAGCTGTTTATTTTTAACCGATTTTTTGGACAAGTTTGCGATTATTCTAAACTTTACGGACAACATCACGTTACATATTCATTATTTGCTATCACATGGCTAATCCGATCAATTTCAATTTCTTTCTGGAATTACTGTGAGTATCAAGCTACACGATGTTAATAGTATCATTTTTAAAACCAGTGACCACGTTTCACAGTGTTCAAATTGAAGATGCAACTCAACATGCCATTCTTAAAGAGCATTATTTGCGCATAATAAGGTCAATAAGCTGTACTACAGCTTTGGAATCCGTTTTCGGCTGACCCCTGTGAATGCATGCATTCTGGAATGGATTGTATAGGCCACTCAAGCTTATCCGCAGGAAAATGGCGGACAGAACGTGGCCAGATCCCATGCTAAAATAATAGAACAATAACA
>JAVBJR010000396.1:0-6273 GCA_031546965.1 Dysgonomonas sp. | reverse complement strand
CCTCACGTGGCAGCGGCTCTCAAAGTCGCCATTTTGGGAAACTTGGTCCCCACTTTACTCGGACACGGATTCATGAATTTAGATAAGACTTTCACCATTCAAACCCTTTTTGCATTGCCCAATGACGTTGCATAGCAATTTGACCTTTGACCTAATTAAGGGGTTAACCCTGGGTCACCCAAGGTCAAACAGGGTAAAGGAAGCTAAAATATTGCATAAATTAGAGGTCATGAATGTGTGTGGAGAAGAAAAGATAGGATCAAGGAGGGGTAGCATATGCTTGCGATAATGGTCGCAAGCATAAAATGTCCTGGTTGACCTTGGGTGACCCAGGGGTCAACCCTTAATTAGGTCAAAGGTTATATTGCTATGCAACGTCATTGGGCAATGCAAAAAGGGTTCGAATGGTGAAAATCCCATCTAAATTCATGAATCCGTGTCTGAGTAAAGTGGGAACCAAGTTTCCCAAAATGGCGACTTTGAGAGCTGCTGCCAGGCCAAATGATGTTTTTTTCAAAAAAACTGGGGGCGCTGATTTGATTATATACCGAAGTAGTACTCAACTATATATGGTGTTTACAATTTTTAATTGATGCGGAATTTGATGTTTCCGGCTTTCACAAATACTTGCTCATATTAATTAGTAGGATGTTTAAAAATATACGAAACTTGATAACTGTGCTAAATGCATGTCTTGCTTCAACTTTGCAATTTACACTGGGTCCCAACGTGAATAAATCACCTTGTACATAAATGTGCTTTAGCCCTAATAATGCAATATCGTATAATACACTAGCATACATGGTAATCAACAGATTTGATGTGATCGACATACAAGTATTAATTCACATGTTTATCAATTAGGTGCACATGTTTTAATCTAATTAGTTTTCACTTTTTCTTAAGTGTAGTTATACCCTCCAAGACAAAAATATGGAAACTCTTCCTTGCAGTATGACATGGTGCACCATCTTGTTGATAAATGAAATCTTTCCCATCATAATAGAAGTGTGCTGTTGGAATCATGTGGTCTGCCATTATCTCAATGTAGGATGTACTGTTGACAGTTCCATTAACAAAGCACAAGCTCCCAACACCATATGAGCAAATAGAGCCGTATACCATGATGCTTTGAGAATATTTGACTTGAGACACACCTGCAGGATGATACCTCTCGTGCTGGCGGCGAATAACTTTTACTTTACCGTTTAAATTGCTGACATGAAATTCCCTGATCGGTGGGTACCCTGGCAATTGTGCATGAGATGGAGGGAAGAAGCAAATAAAAATGGCTTGAGTTGGAGTAGATGGAAAGAATGAGGAAATATCGGACTATCAGAAAATAGGTTAATACGATCGAGGCTCATTTCAAAAATAAGGGCCGATTGAGTAGAAATCTAAAACCAATCAACGGAAAAATATGTCTCTGTTGTTTCAAACATATACATCACCGCTTTATTTTGGGACAACTTCGAAAACGGTGACACTTCTCCTTTAAACCATTTGTTCTATGTAACAGTGGTTGTATTTGCAATAGACCAGATCCTATATTAAATCTTTTTAATTTGTATGTATTAATATCTAACCAGTGAAGGTGAATATTAAATCCTATTTGAATTCTAAATGTTGTTTATTACAACTTTTTGTTCAAAGATAGGGGAGACCGGGGATGAATGGACCACAGGGCATTATGCACCAGTCGATCTAGCATTAAAACCACAATTCTAAAAATCTTGAAATTGCGATGGTAGCAAGTATTTGACATGTCTGAAGTCGCGTTTAAGTTAAATTACGATCGCTTGAATACTTTCTGAGTTATGAATGAAAATACGTTTTTGGTATGCAAAAGTTAATTCCAAAATCTTCACTTTGCGCCTAATATTTTCGGAAAAACTTATAGCTAAAATAATTCATTATGTACATATTAAAGACTGACCTGTGGGCTGTAAATTAAGCCGTATAGTATGCATTTCTACCCTTCCTGAAACTGGAGTTATCGACTTCGACGCGAAAAATGGCCACGAAGGGCATTATGGACCACTATCGCTCACAACTCCATACAATGTTGTAATGCTGTGTTCATCAACCACTATATTCAATTAACTGAAGAGATTGATGACATTTCACAACTTCAAAGTTAATTAACACAATATTTTGGCTAATTAAACGATAAACTTCTGTTTTTGGGTGGTCAGTTTTGACTATCGTAATTTTACATTTTTAACATATTTCAGGGTTTAATTTTTATGTACGAGGGTTTGCCATATAATTGTAGTCTTACTACTTATGCTCAAATCAATTGGATTAAATAGCGATTGATGTCTATTTATTCTTATTTATGGCAGGATGCCTAAATGTATATATCATTGAAAGATCAACAAGTGTAAAGAACAACAACAAGTTCACAAGTTAAATAACCGAAACTAGGCTTCAAAACATATTCTCATTAGTCCGCGTGACTATCTCAGGCCCAAAAGTCAGTGTGCGAGTTTCAAAAGGGTGCATTAGACTATATCATAACAAGTGTTGCCAATCCCAACAGTAGTAGTTACCGACAAATAGTAGTGCGAAAAACGCGAAAAGTAGTAAAGTTATCAGTGAAGCTTACATACGGCCATCTCGACAACTCGACGACCTCGTCGAGGGTTTCGACAAAATTAATCAATAAATTCAACATTAATGTCAAAATCCCAAATAAGCCGGTCGACAAGGAACTCGTTTAGGTCTAACCGACAATAATTCTCGTTCTGTTTCGTGTCCCAAGTTGTAAGGATTCACTACTTGAAAACTTTGGTCTTCGATCAACGGGTCTTGGGTCTCCAACCGGTCTTGGGTTATCGACTGGTCTTGGGTCACCGACTGGTCTTGGGTCACCGACTGGTCTTGGGTCACCGACTGGTCTTGGGTCCATTGGTCTTGGGTCTCCGACTGGTCTTGGGTCTCCGATTGGTCTTGGTTCAATTCGAGATCATCCAAATTTACCAACTTAAAAAGTTTAAGTTGGGACACATGAGCAGTAGTAATGTAACCACTTTGACGTCTTCTGCCTTGTCCAATCTCGCGCAAATCAGCGATACGGTATGTATCCGCCGGGAAAACTGCAGTAATCACCAGCGGGAAACGGAACTTCACTTGTAACTCTGTGGGGTTCCAAGTATGCTCTGGTAATCTACGCATCACAACCACATCCCCAACTGCATACTTTAAAGGACGACTTCGTCGTTTGTCAAAATATTCCTTCTGTAATTTTTGTTCTAGTCCAATTTTATCTAGAGCATCACTACGCACTTCTTAGACGTCGTGCATGACATTCTCTTCGGGAACAAGATCACGGGGGAAATCACCATGCTTAGTAGGGATATACCCGTATAACATTTCGAATGGCAATTTACCCGTAGACTTGCTTGGACACCAATTGATGCACTTTTGGGCTACATTTAGGATCTTATCCCCATCAATTTGCAAGACAGTACTAATGGAAGTTACTAGGGATATCAAAATTGGATTTATCCGCTCCACTTGACCATTAGATTGCGGTCTCTGGCTAGAGTTTAATGTATGACGTATGTGATTCAACGCACAGAAATTCACAAAGGCTGAAGCAGTAAAACACCTGCCTCGATCAGTAATGACACAGTAAGGCCATCCAAAGTTGTTCACAAACTCTTCAAGATACTTCAGCACATAAACAGTACTGCAACTCGGGCATGACCTCAGTCTGATGAACTTAGTAAAGTTATCCACAATAACCAATAATTCACTGTGTCTCCTTGAACTCGGAACAAATGGACCCAGAAAATCGATATGAATAATCGCAAATGGCCTTTGACCTGGGGGTATGGGGTTCAACATCCCCTGTTGTCTTTCCGCAAGGCACTTCACGAACGTGCAATTAACGCATTGACGTGTGTGCTGAGAGACGTAATTCTTCATCTTCAGAAACCAGAACGTCTGATGGATAAGCTGTACCACTTTATCAACTCCGGAGTGACCAGAAAAGTCGTAGTAACGCACAGCCAAATATTTTCGCACAGGTTGCGGCATCACGAACAACAACTTGGTCTTTCTCGCACTTTCCACACAGCGATACAGTATCCCATTCAAAAGTTTAAATCCTTGGATATTAGCGAGGTCCTGTCTAGAGAGCAACAATGGGGTACCTTGCATCCTTTGTATAATCCCCTGAAGTGTCACGTCTTGCGCCTGCAGCAAGGCCACTTGATCAAGCTTGCTTGCAACATAGTAGACACTATTCCCGAAGTCAACAGGGCTGTCATCTCATATTCACCAATTGGAGTCTCAGTTCTCTCCTCAACTGGAGCCCTACTAATAGCATCAACGTGCTGCATTCTACTACCAGGACGATATCTGATCTTGTATGTGAATTCCGTAAGTTGTTCAGACCAACACGCCACTTGTGGTTTTAACTCTCGGTGGGTGTTCAAATATGTGATCGCAGAACAATCAGTGACCAATACAAAGTCCATGTCCAGAAGGAATGATCTCAATCTGGCAGCTGACCATACAGCAGCAATCAATTCCAACCGGCTTGAATGGTACTTCTCTTCCTGTGGATTAGTACGCCGACTCACACAATATACCAATTGCCATGGTTGAGTGCCTTAACGTTGTAATAGCATTCCCCCTATTCTAGTCGAACACGCATTCAGTATGTAATTCCGTCTTGTCTCTGGGATCAAATAATTTCAATATTGGGGCTTGTGTTTATTGCGATCTCAATTCTTCAAAACATTGCTACCTTTTGAGTCCCACTGGAATTGACAGATCTTCTACAACATCCTTGTCAATGGAGACACTCTCGATGCAAAATTAGCGATAAATCGCCTAAAGAAACTGGTCAAACCCAGAAATCGTCGTAACTCATGCTTATTCTTCAGCGCAGGGAACTCCGAAATCGCAGCCAATTTACGAGCTCCCGGACGGACTCCCTCGTGGGACACGGAAAATCCCAAATACTCGACTTTGTCAACAGCAAACTCACACCTTGATAGTCGCAGGGTAACTCCAGAATCACTCAACTTCTGTAAGACCTTCTCCAATTTTTCCATCAAATCTTTGAAGTTCGCACCACCAAAGAATAAATCATCAATGAAACATGTGACTATGATCCACATCAGTTCGCCCAACGCTATTGTCATAGCGCGCTGAAATACTGCAGGACCATTAGCGAGACCATAAAATAAGCGGACAGGTTCGTAATGACCATCAGGTGTCGAGAATGCGGCTTTTCTTGAAGACTCTTCATCCAAGGCACTTGATAGAAACCTTGACAGGCATCCAATAAACAGAATAACTTCATACCAGACAGCCGATCCAACATATCCTCGATACGTGGAAGAGGAAATTTATCTTTCACCATCTGGGCATTAAACTTCCGGTAATCAACAGCCATTCTGCTTTCCCCAGTCTTCTTGGTAATCAAAAGCACCGGGCTGCTATAATCAGAGGTACTATCTCGGGTAACCCCTTGGCTCTTCAGTTGATCGATTATACCTCTCAAAACTTCACGTTCCTTGTACGAAGTTCGATAAGGTGGAATATCCACAGGTTGGCTACCTGGTACCTCTGCAATATGCATAGGCTCCATCTGAATACACCCCAACTCAGAGGGACTAAGGGCGATACAATGACGGTATCTATTCAACAGGTCACAGACTTCTGCACGTTCTGTACTTGAAATGGTAACTCATTTTAATCTGAGATTCCTCAATGACTTCCTGAAATTCAGCGGATATCAAGCAGACCTATTTGTAGTCTTCAGACGCTCGTGCTCTCACAAGCACTTGGTTCTTCTCTACAGTCATAGTTAATTCGCTGAAGTTAGCAAAGTTCTGTTATCCACGTAATGCCATTATTCAACATGTACTCAATGTTCTTAGGTTCACTGTAACTTGTTGCAAGTCCTTGATACTCCAAGTCTCCCAAAGATACTTGCACCCAATTCACCTGTCTAGGCTCAATATTCACGAGTTCAGTGCAGCGTAATACAATCGATGTATTTTCGCAAGGCATCTTGAAATCTCTCAAAAATTTACAGTTGTCTTCATGGACAAGATTGGTAACTCCATCTCGTCGAATCATTGCTAGTTGAGGTAGATCTATGATGTCTCGGCCGATCAAAATATCTGGTCCCTTGAATACATCGTTCCCAACAATGCAAAACTGGACCTGATTGATTTTTATGTTGTCAATAAGGACATCTACTCGAACCAGTCCTTCCGGCTGTATCAATCCTCCAATTCCTCTCAGTTT
>JAVBJR010000581.1:0-2750 GCA_031546965.1 Dysgonomonas sp. | reverse complement strand
TTGTACAGATGTCCACACTCCCTTACTTAGGTTGGGCACAATTTCCGCATCTCTAAGGAAATCCCTTCCCAGTATTACTTCTTGCAAACTATTGGGGATTACAATGAAAGTCTGTTTCTTAAATCCCCCCAACCATCGCAATCGGAGTTTGACTACCCCTACAGCTTCCGTAGCAGCTGTCACTTGATTCAGTTTCACTTTTTTAGAGGTGTCAATTTTCACGTTAGGTAGTTGATTGCAAAAATCTTGGGAGATTATACAGTGGGACGCCCCTGAGTCCATCAGAGCCACTACGGGAATAGCTTCTAAAGATATGGTCATCAGTGGGGTTTTATCCTCAGATAGGGTACCGCACATTCCTCTAAAGGCGGTACACTTTAACGCATTCACTTCTATCTCTTCAGATTCACTCTTTTCTCTTAACTCTTTCTCTTCCTCAAATCTCTTCCTATACACTTTAAACTCCTCTAACTCTTGCGCTGACTCCGCATGTCTTGCCACTCTTTCCCAGTTAATGTCCACCGTTTCCAACTCTTCGAAAAGACCCCTCATTACCGTAGCTGTGAACGGGGTGGATTCCACACAGCTACTACCTAGTTTTTTGGATCATTATTTCCCGGGGGAGGTCTATCCCATCTAGGTTTTGGGCAGTGGTTCGCATAGTGGCCCTCTCCCCTACAATTAAAGCAATGGGTCCACCTTGGTCTCCCATTTGGGCCAGTTGGATTTTTCCCCCCTCTTGCAGGGGCAGAGGAACTCGCTACCTTGGTAAGAATTATTTCTTCATTTGGTCCATACTCTCTACTCGGAGGGTTACTCTGGCCCTCCCCCCTAGGTTTTTTCGGATTTGACCCTCCCTCTTGGTCGTTAGGGTTTGGTCGTTTGTTCTGCCACTTTTGGGGTTTCCCCCTCTTCTGGTCTCTATTATCTGGTCCCTTCCTTTGGTTAGGGTTTTGGGACTTCGGTTTGTTAGAGGATTGTTCTTGCTCTCTCTCGTCCCTAGGTTTTGAACTGCGCCAACCCAAGGCAGATTTCAGCATTTTCTCGGGGGGCAATGGTCTTCCCCATTCTTTGCGGTAGGTTCCCAACGAGGCTTCGAACATGGGAGCTTGTTCTACCATCTCTGCAACTAAGTGGAACGGAACCCCTATCAGTACTCTCCAGAATTTTTTATTTAGTTTGTCTTTGATTCTCGTCACTTTGGCTATCTCGCTTGCATTTGGGTCCACAATTCTGTAAAACAGTATGATCGCATGGATATATGACAGTAGAGGTTCGTCGATATCTTGGGATCTCTTCTCTAATTCCAATCGCATCAGAGAGGTATACTGGAGCGGTAGGAAGGCTTTAATTAATCCCTGCACGAAAGCATCCCACTCCTTAAACCCTTCTTCACAACCCCACCAATTCCTAGCTGCTTCTTTCAACGTTCTTGGCACTACCTGGGTCATAAACTCTTCTTCAGAGTACCCCCCCGCAATAGCATATTCTGCCAAAGCTTCAATATACTCTATGAGGTCATTCGGAGGGAACCTGCTGTGAGAGGGCAAGGTCATTTGCTTAGGTATCCTACTTATCGTTCCCTTCGGAGCAAACCGGACCTTACACCCGGCTAATGCCGTTCCTAAGTCACGAGAAGGAACAGTCCCACCTTCACTCCTTACCACCCCTAACATCCCTTCCCTTTCTGGTCTGAGGTAAGGAGTTGGCCCCATCCTATTTACTTGAGGGGGGTCGGTAATACCCAGTTGACGTATGTCACTTACTAATTGCCTAATTTGCTGTTGGGGATTTTCTAGTAACAGAGGGGTTTGTATTCTTCCCCCTGCCTCAGCAGGTGGTGGGTTACCCGGGTTATTCTCCTCTCTTTCTCTCATAATCGCTCTCATTTGGTTCGCTAACTCCTGGTTTACTCTCATCGCTTCCACTACTCTACTCCACAACTGGGGGTCATTCATCTGTTCCCCAGAAAAATTCAGTAATCCCCCTAAAATAGTAGTGGGTATGGCTTTATTTAAATCCGCGCTACTAGTATCAGAAACCCCCTCACTTCTTTCATTGGGCTCTTCCAGAGGAATATCGAGTTGGGGTGATGGTGGAGGGGGTTCAGGAATATCCTCCAATCCTGATTGGCCTGACTGGGCTCTTCCGCCACGCGCCCCTCTCCCCCTTCCTCGACCAACGCCCCGCCTTCCTGCTCGACCGCGTCTCCCCCGGCCCTCACCACGAACGGTGATTCGTTCGTTTCTCCCACCAATCCCCGCATTATTCGGGTCATTTTCCCCTCGGAAGTCAACGGGGGAACGCGCTCTGACCTGCTTTAATATGGCCCTCGAAGGACCGGCCTCGATTCTGTCAGCGTCCGATATGGTTCTATCCATTTCTTCCCGCCTTTCCCTCTTAGTAGTAAGGGAATTTGTACTTCGTGGTCTTTATTTTATCTTCTCCACCTGCAGAACCCTTAGACAGAAGGATATGCTCGTTCGCTCGTTCGCCTAGGAAACAGTGAATCGCTCCAACACAAATATTCAATTTATTAGACACTTCGCCTCCGCTCACTCCACTTTTTGAGTAGGACCTTGTGGTACGAATCCTGGTAGGCTTGCCAATTGTAACGACCCACCGGTCGCCACAATACTCCACTCTTTCCAGAGAGCCGAGTATTTAAAAGGATTAGGAGAAAATCAGGGATTTGATTAAGTTAGAAGAGGGAAACCAAAAAGTAGTTGAGTAAGAAGGAAGAGTTAGAC
>JAVBJR010000244.1:0-3201 GCA_031546965.1 Dysgonomonas sp. | reverse complement strand
CGCCACTGGTTACCGTGGAGGTCAGAGACCGAGTGCGAAGATCCTGAGCGTACAGTACTATTCGACGACGTGAAGCCAGCCCTATTCCACATTCGTAACCCCAACACAAAACGTCGCCTTCTGAACACATTCTTAGAATTCCTTGGGGTCAAAGATTGGCCTCACAATGCGGTAGACTGCTCATGCAAACGATGCCATCGCTCTTCGCGCCTCCAGGTCCTTGACGATGCCACTGGCAGTGCAGGAGGTGCAACAATCAAGTGGGAATTCGCCAACAGCTCGGACAGAGAATGGGAAACGAATGCTTATCCACAACCTCTGGGTCCTTCAAACCAACAAATGTTGGCAATAATAGACAAAGTATTCCAGCAATCTGCAGCATTGCTTGACGCAAAACACCGGCAAGTTTTGAACAAGATGCAAGTGAGGTATAAATGCCAAGCACCGGGAGATTGGAACGAAAAACGTCAGAAGAGGAGGACTAACGCGGCCCTCAAGTCAACGAAAGGTCTTCTGGAACTCGAGGAGAACAGGAACGATGTGGCGTTGTGGGCCATGTACGGTGCGCTGGAATGGGATGCGGGGCACGAAAGTAAAGCTCGGAAGGTTTTTGACGCGGTCCTTGCCAACCGTTGTGGTTTCGATGTGAGCGATGATCCGAACGACACTAGTCAGGTGGATGTGGTGCACGCGTACCGTCTTTACGCTGAATTGAGTGCTGGTTTGAAGTCGGGTACGTTGGATTCACTCGAAAGTACATGTGGCATATCGTCTGCAGTGTGGACACTGGGTCATCTGGGAGCAGGATTGGTATATGTTCAAAAGAAAGGTTTGACGGAACAGACACCATCTACTTTGTTTCTGAAGGCTAAACGCCGTTACGCACTGTACCAAGATTCGTTCACCGACTCGTATTGTACCCGCGATGACCATCCTCCAGGTGACGTGTTAGGAGACCTTCTGGTGGAGTGGACCGGGTGCCACTCGTTGTTCGTGTATCTTAACAGTGACGTTGCCGAAGCGTTTGCGGTGTACGACAGGCTACTGGACAGATTGGAGAAATGCTTGCCTTGCGTTAAGTGAGTGTATTGCCGGATGATTTTCCCAACATTTGTTAAAATTGATGTGTTTTTTTGGTTGTTACAGGAAGTCCAGAGATTTTGAACAGCTGATGTACGATAAGCTCCGTCTTCTGGTGTTCGACAACAACCGGACCGCGGCACGGCCAGTGAGATCGGTGCGTGGCACTCTAGAGAAAGCGCTGTCATTGTTCCCAGAGAACAGACATTTCCTTAGGTTGTTCTTGGACATTGAGTCACGGTCGCATCTGGTTGGACGTCTAAGGGATTTCTTCAACCGAAAAATGAAGGATAAGGAGTCGTCGGAGTCTGGATGCGTATTGGCTGCCTTTGCGGTTTGTTCGGAAATGGAAAGGTTGCACTTGTTACGCAGTAAGTTTCCCTGTTTCAGTTAGTAGTATTCCAGAAAGGGATTGAATATACAATCAACCCAATTGACATTGTAAAACTGTTTTGATTCACGTGTTGTTTTTGGGTTAAATGATTTCTGAAGGTTATCTACATTTCAAGCAATTGGAATCCTGATTTTGGGCTCTTATTTGAGCACTTGGAATGTGGAATGCAAGTTGTAATACCAGATTAAATGAAGTGTGTCAATATCATATTGATATCCTTGCTCAAAATAAAAACTTGTTCTTGCTCCCAACTCACTTCCTTAAATAAAAAAAAATAACGAAAAGAAACAAAAAAAAACAAAACTATAACTGGTCAAGTGACTTTAGGGAAAATTAATGCATACAAAACTTTATTTGACAATTTACTCTTTTTATTTGCAGCTGCTGTTTTTGATCGTATGGAAACGATTCCTGAAACTAGTATCGTGCACAGGCTCCGTGCATTATTTGAAAAGGCCGTAAAGCTTCGGGCAAACAGTAATTGTGTTATGCTTTGGCGTTGTTACATGCGATTTGAGGTGAGCACATTGTACACATAATCTAATCAATAATCTAATTAAAGGATGAAATCTATAAATACGAATGTTACATCCGCATGCAGGTACGCAATGGTAAATTGAAGAATGCAAAGGCGATATTCTACCGGGCAGCGCAGCAATGCCCATGGGCCAAGTCTCTCTACATTGATGCTGTGGAATACTTCCCAGACGATCTCCAGGAATTAATAGATTTGATGACCGAGAAGGAGATCAGATTAAGAACTCCAATCGAAGAGGTGGACTTGTTGGTGGAAAGTGCAAAACTTGATTCCGAATCAAGTCCAAAGGATGTTGAACATGCATTGACTGATTAATTCAAACTGTGTCTCATTATTTGTTTTATCAAATTAAAAGTTGATTCCGCAGAGCGGACAATTTTTATATGGTTTATGTAATTTAATGTAATTTAATAGTACGAGTATTTGATGACATCATGAATGCATGACCCCCGGCAAGTTAAAAATGGCGGCTTTACGGATATGGCGGCCGAGCACAACGTGTTCTTTCATTCGGAAATTTTCTTCACGGTCGCAAACTTCATCATTAACCGACACTGAGGTTAGAATTACTGACGATCAAATTACTACTTTATTATATTATTCTGGATAAAGTGGTAACAAAAGTGGATGAAGGTAGTAATTTTATGGAATTTTATGATGCAATTCTAGACTAATGATGGCAGTAATTGGGTCGGCCCTCCGCATCCAGTTTCTAATTTACGTCTTATAAAGTTTGGAACTTCTGTCAACGAAAGTCCTGCGCAGAAGGAACTACGCCAAAGAAAGATTGCTGTTCAAAATTGGAATCAGAAATTCTGGGAAGAACACAACGCTAGCTTCGAAAAGGTACTAAATTTATGAATAACCCCTGGGCACGTTCAATATCCACGTTGTCGTTTAGCTGAAAGCCGATTACGTGAAAGGCCGATCGGTGAATGGGCGAACCGAACCGCCATCTGCCGATGAAATGTCCATATTTTACAAGAACTTCTTGGATAATAACCGAGATACGCATGCGCTTTACAACAAGTGCGTTTTTATGACAATTTACCGGTAATTACGAGTGATTTTAATGTCTAAATATATATTTTTGTTTTTGTTGAAAGGGAGTGGTACAAGAAAAACATTGGTCTTCTGTATCCCGCAGTCAAAGCTGTTGTGGGAAGATTATTCAGCAAACTGAAATAAC
>JAVBJR010000564.1:0-2572 GCA_031546965.1 Dysgonomonas sp. | reverse complement strand
GCGGCGGCGTTTATAAATTTTGACAAGGTAGGGACCAGTGGACCGAAAAAGCGTCATTTTTCTCATCATCGTAGTAAATAAACAATATAGTAAGAAAATCTGATATTCGCAGCAAATGTTCATTTCATGTTGACTGCAAGGGGGCTACTTCAACACTGATTTATTCCCGTGCTAAGCACTCTGGGTAACAATACATCGATCCGTGATATCGATACAATCGATACATCTCTCGATATGTCAGTTAAGATATTGCATCCCTCCTTCTACAGTCACCATCAACTCATGATGACGCCATTTCCTGGTTGGCTGTTGCATGCCTTCTCACAATGCATACATCGCAGTAACCCTCCCCAAAGAAAGTAGTTCCTTCGGTTTTGACTGAATTTACTTGAAAATATACATTGGATAATCTCCAGTTCTATTACATTTGATTGTATATGTTACCGCCAATGTGAGAGACCTGTTAATGTTAGAAATTGACGTCACAACACGATCATACTATTTTACGACGCTCGGGCCTAGATCGTTAAATAACCTAACCTAACCTAACCTTACCTAGATTAAACTAACCAACCTAACAATTCAAATCCCCGCACGCAAATTAACAATTCATGTTTTAATAAACAAAGCGATATTTGTGTGTTTCCGGATTTTTCGTATGACAGAAATATATCGCGTTGTGCCGTCAGTTTCTCACATTGGCGGTTTCTCACATTGACGGCTACATTTATATTTATTGTAAAAATTTGCTAGAACTTAGCGCGCAAACAAACACGCATTTGTCGAGAAGCAAAAGCGACAGGCCAAAATTAAATCGTGAAACGGCGCTTTTACCAGTGGAGTTGCGCAAACAAACTTCATACTTCCATGTCTATGAGAAGCCGTTTTTGGTGACGAAATAGCGTCATCTTGAGTTGAGAATGAATGTAACAAAACTGACAAAAACATTGTGATATAGTCCGCCTTCCCGATCTACAGCGTTTTCGGATTAAGAAAGGAAAGAAGAGCTTCACCCCTATCCCATTGTTCGACAATTGACAACTTTTGTTGAAAAGTGGAAATTCTATGGGAAGGGGCGGATCACTTGCTCCCCTACTTAATCCGAAAACCCTGTAGATCGGAAAAGGCGGACTATACACTGTTATGTTCACGCATTTCATTTACATGGAATCCTGAAAACTTAGATCTTACAATGCTTAAATGCAGATTGTGTTACAGTAGAACCTCGCTATAGAAAACACTTGATATAAGAAACGCCTTGGTATTGTAAACCAAACGTTAAAACATTTGACAATTGACCAATTTCATTAGGCGTGTCCTATTGCCAATATGGAGGCCGTGTTATGGATAATCGTGCAACCTTATTGGCTGTTGTCTGTATGTCCACAACAAGGACGCCATTTTCCTTTTGTATTTCAGCCAATGGCAAGGCGAGTGAAATCGGTCAATTGCTACAAACCCAATGCTAAATAATACTCGATATAATAAACACCTCGGTATTATAAACCATTTCCTTTGAACAAATCCGCATTTCTTGCATTCGTTATAATAAACTTACAATTTTGGAATTCCAAAGTTTGATGATTCTGATTTTCCTTAATAATTAAACTGTACGTTTTAAGAATCGTCTTAAATATTAATTGCAAGTCGCTTTTCTATCGACATCGCAACAAAAAAGAAAATCATTGATTACATATTGACAGAAACGTTTCCTTTGTATGTATTGTAAGAAAGTACACACTGCAATCTGTAATAACTAAATAAAAAATATATATTTTTAAAAATACTACTTGTATTTGTATTATAGTAAACACTTAACGTTTCACAAATCTGTTCTACTGTATTTTAGTTTTTGAGTCCCCGAAATGCAATGTTTACAAATTGCATGCACTCAATTGCCAGCATATTGCACTGTGTACAAAGTTGCTTCACTTTTCACCCGTATAGTGCTTTCTCCATTTATTTCAATCGATATCTGCACGTATCTCTTTTTTGGCATCCGGTAGTCAGAGCGCCGTTGCATCTTCCTCTTTCTCTTTAATGGCGGCGCAAAATGCTGTTTGCCGCAGTGCCATCTGTTGGAGGATTGATTAGAATGCAACTTGTGGCAGTGTTTTGGCGGTTTTGGCCTAAAATGCAATGATTAAATCTCTGTGTGGTGTTTATGAGCATGTTTTACGAGTTTAGGTGTGGGTTGCACCCATTGGTTTATTATAAAATAACTAATTCCTACCTGTGATTGTCACATGACACGCCTAGATTTTTATACATGTGTCATAATAACTGACCAGTTAAATTAGATTTTGTATTTTGGGACTTTAAAGGAGAACTGAACTGGTTTTTGACATACCAATTTTCTTCAATAAACATGAAGATTAAGTAAAAAGAAACTGTTTGCCACTTCCCGTTTCGTAATACGACAAATATTGGCTTAGATATGTTAAGAAATCTGAGCTATGACGTAGACAAAACGAGGCGTGGTTTAGGTACTCGCGGTACTCCTCCATGCTAAATTCGGCAAAATCGAACGTTTTGCCTCCGATGACGTAATTTTTCGCTGGCGCAAATCGCA
>JAVBJR010001020.1:0-2865 GCA_031546965.1 Dysgonomonas sp. | reverse complement strand
GACACATATAACAATTAATATTAAAACTTACTTTATTTAAACCATGACGTTTGTAAGTGTTGACTTGCCCCAAAGTTTCCGACACTGGGTGGACTCGAACCACCAACCTTCCAGTTAACAGCCAAAAGCGCTACCCAATTGCGCCACATGGACGATTTGCTGCTGTTGTTGCATATAATTGCTTGTAAGTGATATCAATGGGAATGGCACATTTACATATTAAAAGAGCTTCTAATGCCTCATTAAAACGCTAGTATTCAGCGAGAGGTCCATCCGGAATGTGATCCCAGAACCTGTCACACCCTAAGTGCAAATTAATCAACTCCTGGATCAACGGCCACACTCACAAATATGTGCAAAACTGTGAAAACATGAATTTGTATAACTTGCATTGGATGCGCTGTATGCTGCCATGTGAGTCCTTATAATATTGGTAAGCATTCATGTGTTTATTGTCAAATCAATATTTTACAGAATGCTTTGCAGTGGAAATCCAACTCTTCGGAGACAGTCATTATTCTCTTCAAAATGTCATCATCCGAATTCACGACTTTAAGAATTTCTCGGTAATGACCGCAATTATATGACCATAGTCTCAACAAAGGTAAGTTAGAAGCGCATTATGAGGTATAATAACAGTAGGTAGTATAATCAATCCCAACTCATACATAGTTGGGAATTATTATTCTACCTACGACCACATTCTCATCACACACCCTGACAAACAAGTTTATATTAATTATGTTTGATAGATTTTGACCTAAAATACATAAATTATAATAATCTTATTATTAAAATCATGAGTTTGTCTGGGGACTGAGTGCAGCCAGTGAGAGTTATTTCGTGTTACAAATTTTTGTCACCAACAATTTTCATGTATTTAAAAAAAAAATACACTATCCAAAATTCAGCCTCCCCGACGGGGAATCGAACCCCGGTCTCCCGCGTGACAGGCGGGGATACTATCCACTATACTATCGAGGACACGTTGACGCCTAATAATTATTGCTATTTTAAAGTCACATATCTTTGCAAACTTGTAGTTCGATATTACACTGTTGTGAAAATGTCTCAACCGCTACCAAGAAAAAAATGTTATTGATTTATTGACAATTTTATAAAGTCAAACACAGCTACAGATAGGAAATATTCTTCTACAGATATCTAGATAAACCCATTTATAACGCAAGGCAATTTAAAATCACCAATCAAAACAATTCAGACTCCATTGTCTTGGTTGCCCACCTTCAATTTTGGCCTACAACTACTGTATATGAAATTGGTGTTGTTGAGGTTAGAACACTCGCGTTGCGCATTTGTGGTCTCTATCGGCCCTAGGTAATACGTGTTCAAAGGAATTTTCTGGCTATGCTGCCTGCTTGTGGTGCATGCATTTTCACTGCATATATCGGTTTACTCATTGGCATGACTAAATAGAATATCTACGTAGGGATTCGTGTTGGGATCCGATAGTTGTTTATTAAAAATTGTTGTACATCTACTCGTGCTGGGTTCCATTGACGTTGGCGTTATGACGCTTGTGTGTGAGTGTATGGATAGGTGAGGAAGGCTCTTAGGTTAAATCACTATGGCTGTGTACAGATCTCGTTACCAACAGTACAGATAAAATAAACATTTTTGTAATTGCCATAGATTACAATCTCTTGCGTAAGCACATGAATTCAGTCTGCAGGTTTTCTAACCCAATACCTTGCAGATCTCGAGTGATTGCTTCAATTCTATATCCCTTTGACAAGAATTGAGAATTTCCATTTGCACAAGAATATTAGGCCTCAATTAGAATTATATGTCCCGCATATGTATACTTACATACTAGGCACATTCCTAATATAAGGGCTGTTCGATTATAAAAAAACAAGATGCTCATTCTTCCATGCACATACATATCAAAGCAATTTGTAACACAATTATAATTTTCGAAGTACTTTTAGTACCTCAATTTTTTATAGAAAATAAGTTGTGCTTAAAATTCCACCAACTGAGATATTGTAATTCAGCCTGTCCAGCCAGTCCAAAGCACCAGTATTTTCAACACCTCACTTTCCTTGAATTTTTGAGATGCCCGCCATTTTTTGAGGTTCAAAAAGACGTTATTAGTCGCTAGGTAGATCAGTAAGACAACATTATAACCTTTCATGATTATTTAAATGAAATTAAGAATTAGTTTACGAATTACCCATTAATTGCAATTAATTTACATTTAGGAATAAGAAATGCCTTGTGAAATTTAATGTAAGATGACAACATTCGTATACGAAAATTATACATTTTCGCATATAGGCAATCAATCACATATGAAATATTTTAATTATTTCCTATAAGGCAATATTCATATTAGATGCAATCCTATAAGACACTGATATAAATCTTATAAGATTACAGTAATATAAAATGGTTGTCCATTTTTGTAACAGGAATCCTGTTTTATATGAAATAATATACTTTTTCCTATAACATGTTATTAGTTCCTATGAGTTTCGAAAATCTTATACGACCTTTTATATTATCACGTGGGTATACAGTTCAATCATTTTGTTTTTTAAACTCGGCATACTTCCCATTTTAAACTCAGCATATATACATTTTCCACCATACTCCTAACCACATTCTTGACACATTCTATAGGTTATAAACGAGATAAAGAGACACGGATTTTTCAAAAAATACACTAACTTCGCAGTCGACAGGATTCGAACCTGTGCAGGTAACCCCATCTGATTTCGAGTCAGACGCCTTAACCACTCGGCCACGACTGCTCACACACGCAGTTGAACACATTTAAACCTCTCTATAAACTATAGGTTTAACTGCATGGACTGAGGTACAATATTGATAATCGTGCTT
>JAVBJR010000015.1:0-2621 GCA_031546965.1 Dysgonomonas sp. | reverse complement strand
TCTGCAGGTTACCAAGGTTAGATGTAGTTTGCCTTGGCTCTTGACCGGACACCATGATGTTGGAGTTAATCAGTCGAAACGCATCGATGACAACCTTTGTAAATGATATTACTTTAATTCAATTAGAAATTGTAATCTGCGAACACCATTTACTGTATATATTTATTCTGAATAAAGACACCAACCTTTCCTTTTACACTCTGTATGGGGTCAACTACAACCGCGACAGCTCTTTCGGTCAATGCCTCAAAACTCTGCTGAGTATTGATATCAACCCCGGAAAGCCAACATCCAAAACCAGGATGAGAATGATACCATCCAACAACCATTTCTGGCCTATGTAAAATACAAAAATAAATAAAAAGGGAAATATTTGAGGGTTTTGCATTTGTTTCATTTTATGGGTATACCTTCCTGTCTGCTTCAACATGTCCAACATTTTTGCTTGAAATACAGGATCAACAGCTTCAACACTAACCCCCTGTAAAAATTATAAAAGTTTCCACTTTAATACAGCACATTTAAAATTATTATGACAATTGCCAAGAATAAAATGAATAAAATAAAATGAAACCTAACCGTTCCTGATTGAGGCATCGCAAACACATCAATCACCATAACCGTGTAATCATCTACAAATTCCCCCAACATTAAACCCATCACTTCCATTGGGACTCCAGCTCTTCCATGTTTTAACATCTGTACATAATAAAAACAAAGAACATTATAATTCTATATTGTCATTAATAGTTTGAACTTTTAAAATCTCACCTTTAATAACGACAATGATGAGATGTATACTTGCTCTGCTGTATCAACAACAGGAGCATCAGAAGGTGGAGGAGCCTAAAATAATAAAATACACACAATAAAACTTGTATTTGATACACTACATGATGATAAATGACAATAGTGCGATTAGGCCTAATCGATAAAAGCAAAATTTTTGAAAGTTTAGCGAAAATACCTGTCCTAATCCGTGCATTCCGCCACCTAAACGAAGAAGTCGATCCATTTTAATATGTAATGATACTATTTATGCTACTTATTTCCGTTTTTCTGTATTTCAGAACCTCCGTTCCGTTCAATGCGGATTTCTGCTGGTCACGCTAATATTTCGGCTAGATTGACATCTGGCGGCGAAAACGAGCAACAACTAAAGCTATGACGTCATGCTGTTACCTTATTGGCTGCGGAGAACAATCGCTCGCATTTCATTGGACTAAATTCAAAATGTTGTTCATGAATCCACAACTGTCAGATTACAATCGCAGCACCATCTAGTGGCTCAAAATAGAACCTTACTGACAGCAATAAACTATTATAAACAGTGTAATTGTCATTTCTTTGACTTTTATTACACATATGCATTTTTTTATTATTAGTAAAATAATATTTGCACAAGAAAAATCCGATTATCTATTAAATTCATAAAATTCCAGGCAAACCAAATCAAATATTCCATTTTTTTTATTTCAAATAAAACACGTACTACATTCCCATAAAACAATATGGCCACATTAAAATATTAATAAAAGTTATACAATTGAACATATCACAGAGATATTCCCCTTACAAAAAAATACTGCACTTTGTAATATACATATATTGTACTTATTTGTTATTTTTTTAATGAAGACATATTGCAGTATGTTTAAACTTAAAAGGTTATTAGATTTTAAAGGACAACTTAATTCGCTCTAAATTAACAGAAAACATTTCAAATAATCATTCCCTCATCAAAAACAGTAATATAAAATCCAACAGACCAAGATAAAACAAACTCCTCATATATGATGCATGCAAACATTATAGACAGCATATAAAACCTATAACATATGGTATATAACAATCATATTTGAGCAAAAATATATATATATATGAACACAGGCTTATATGTAATTAAATATGCATGTTTCAGTATATCAAAGGTATAATGCGGCATAATTAAATAAAACAACACGCGGTTATAAATTGTCCTCTGATTTTACTTTGACCCTGGTTTGAGGCTGGCAAGAATTCTGCTGAAACGTAACTCCCTGCAGAACTCCTCCAGGAAAACAGTAATGTAAGATTCCTTATCGGACTTCTTGCCATTAAAGATGAACACAAGTGTCATGCGTGGATCAACACGCGAGAGAAAATACGTGAAATGCACCTGCTACGTGAAAATAACCATGTAGATTATGCATCAAAATGCTATCAAACACTATTTCCAACCTGCAAAATACTCACTTGATCATGGAAACAAATTGTCCTTTCTAATGTATTTAATTCTGCTGCTTTGTCTCCCATAATCATGACAATATTTGGCCAGTGAATCATATACTGAAAGGGTTTTTCCTTCAAACAAATACATGCATTTTATTAATAACCATATAAAAACCAATATTAAAGCTGCAGTAATTTCTCACTTTTACCAGGGTTGATGGAGGTAAGGTCACAATTGCAGGAAAGCTGTCTAAACCTTTGAGTGTTTCTCTCACTCTGGCAGGGTGCAAATAGCCTTGTCTTTTTGTGTATTCAATTCCATTGGAATCCAATATAAGGGTTATGCACAGGGCATCAGATTTCCGTTGAAATGCAGACAACCTGTACCAAAACAAGTATGTTATGTAAAT
>JAVBJR010000221.1:0-18538 GCA_031546965.1 Dysgonomonas sp. | reverse complement strand
TTTGCTGTATACTCTTTGGTAGACCTGCGATACAAACCCCGAACAATCCGATCCGGCTTTGGTATTTCCTCCATATCGATAAGGTACACCCAACCACAACGAAGCTTCGGCATATAAAGGTATATTGGGATCGTTGTTCTGAATAGGAATGCGTAAAGCACGCGACAATTGCTCTACCTCAACCGGATCATACAATACAACTTTACTGCTGCTCCTGCATGAGTAAAACCCTAGTAACAGAAACATTCCTACGATAAAAACACCATACTTTACTACCTTATAACTACTCATATACATCAAGTTTTTGCTCTAATAGTTATATACCGGAGATAAAGGTAATAAAATCATTTATGCTTGTAACACAACACATCAACTCTTTTATACTTAAAATTTCGGAATATAGATCATACGTCCACGATTTTTATTATTTTTGCACCATCGACAATTACACATACATTCATAGAGAATGTACAAATAATAAGGTTCAAATTATGCGAGTCATGGGGCTGCAATGTACTTTATATCAGTATTTTTTCTTTAATGTCATCAATTTAGAATTAAAATTTAACTTCCTTTAAAAAAAGCTGCATTATGGCTATAGGTAAAAACCAAAAGACATCTCT
This sequence comes from Dysgonomonas sp., assembly GCA_031546965.1. Taxonomy (GTDB): domain Bacteria; phylum Bacteroidota; class Bacteroidia; order Bacteroidales; family Dysgonomonadaceae; genus Dysgonomonas_A. Next base: position 17,915 of record JAVBJR010000221.1, on the reverse strand, counting down.
ATTTATTATTTGGGGATGGATTACATGTATACTCATTGCAATCGCATTAATAGTAGGGGCTATTAACTACATAAATACTCAACATGTGGTAAAATCTCAAATGGAGGCAGGGGCAACAATCAAACAAATCGCTAACAGTACAGTTGAATACTTCGGGCTGTTTTGGCTGACGATTGATAATGCTCTTATGCTGCTATTTGCACTGATAGCTGTAGCGATATTTATCACGTTCATCTTTTCGTTTCGGGCATTTGCTGTTCTCAATAATAGGATAAAAACATTGGAAAATGCTTTATACAACGCAACTGATGAGTATGACGAACCTAGTGAGAGAGAAAACGATGTCGACTCAAACAGGCTTGAAACGGATACTCCAAAAGAAGAAACCGATGCTGAAATTTTAGAAGTAGAAGATGCAATCGACGAAATAGAAACCCCTGTGGAGGAAGAAACAAGTATTCTTCCCGAGACAGATAAGGAGCAGTCTTGTATTTCGAGCTACAATTCTGATATCCAAATAGCAATCAGTAACACCGATATAGCTGCTAAAACAACAGCTTTACAAGATATTGCCCAAAATATAGAGAATGACCATATTATAGATAAAGACCAAAAGAACAGTCTATTGTATCAAACCTACTCAAATTTGGTGCAGGCATATACAAACAATCAAGACACCGAAAAATCGGTAGAGACATACTCGAAACTGATTGAGTTAGACCCCAACTATACCGAAGCTTACTATAACAGAGGCACTACCCTTAGTTGCATCGGGCAATACGAAAAAGCGATCGGCGATTTCGATCAAGTACTTCATTTAGAACCCGACAACACCGGTGCGCTTGCATGCAGAGCCGATATGTACTTCAAAACCAATCAATTTACATTAGCAGCCGACGATTACAATCAGTTAATAATCAACCATAAAGCAGGGGTAGAGGTTTACAAAAATTTAGCTAAGGCACATTTCAAACTAGAGGAGTATCCCCAAGCTATTGCAGGCTATGACAAAGTATTGGAACTGTCTCCCGAAAACGAAGAAGTTTATCTCAACCGAGGTTTGGCATATGCGCACCTAAAAGATTATGATGCTGCAATTTTCAATTTCAATGAGTTATTGCGCTTATCGCCCGAAAATGCCGATGGATATTTTAACCGTGGAAATGCGCAGACCAATAAACAGGCGTACGAAACCGCTATAAATGATTATACCGAAGCCATTCGTTTTAATCCCCAATTAGCCGAAGCTTATTTTAATCGTGGAAACATTTATTATAACAACAACGAGTACAGCATTGCTATTGAAGATTACAACAAGGCAATCGGATTAAATACTAATTATACTAAAGCCTATTTCAACAGAGGTTTAGCCTATAAAGTGACAGCAGTATATCAACAGGGGCTTGATGACTTTATGAAAATTATCTCCCTGGATCCCGATAATAAACGATTGATTGAGAAAGTTCAAAAACAAATTGATCAGATCAATAAATTAATAAAAACGCAATCTTCTGATAATTTGGAGCAATAAAGATCATATTGAGACTACAATAAACGAACAGGGAGGAACTACACATTGGTTTCTCCCTTTTTTATCTATAAGGAAAAACCACTCCTTATGCTCACTCTATTTTTGATATGTATTTCCGTCAATCTATCCGGAATATTTTTAGGCAATTTATTCACAGAGAATAAATATGTTGCATTAACGCAGTTTTCTAAGAAGTTCAATCGTAAACCTTTTAACTGCAAACCTTGCCTTACCTTTCATCTGCTATGGATATTGTATACTATTGTAGCCGTCATAATATCCTCGTGGCTTGTATGGGCAATAGGGCTTATCTTTTCATTTGCCATATTCGGCGTACTGTACCTCGATAATAAATCGAAAATAATCAAATAATTTTTAAAGAGTTAGTAAGTAGAGAAACCTTGCATACCTGTTTGCTTGTAATGCAGACGCAAAGCATTGCGTCTCTACTTGTTTACTTGTCTACTAAAACGCATATATCACTAAAAATTTCACATATGACACTTATAAAATCAACAAACGATTCCTCAATACTGAAAGAGAAAGTAAAATTACTTATCGAAGAAGTAAACACTACACACCGCTACAGTATGAGCCGCATTTACGGCTTATACAATGAGGTATTTGCGGTTGCCGAAGTGCCCCAATCGTGTGCCAGTTGCCTGATCCAGAAAGTAAATCAATTGAAATCGTGGCTGGCAACCCAACCGGAAGAAGAAGAGAAAGAAGAAAATGTGTCTCCCAAAATAGAGACAAAAATGCTAAAAAAAGGGAAGAAGTAAACTCACTCCCTCAAAAGCGAAAAAGGTTTACTCTAGGTTTAGAGTAAACCTTTTTTATATTGTGCAGTAAATGTTTAACCGCCTTTATTGGATAATAAAATACCATTCGAGGACCCGAATAACGCATTATAACACGCATCTGTTGACGTAAAACAGGTTTATAACAGTGTATAGGGCATTTTTCGCAAGTGGGTTTATTGTCTCCAAACCGACACTTATCCAATCGCTCATGAGCATATAATTCTACCGATTTACAATCGTCACAAATACTTTCTGATGAAGCATGTTTGTGACGACAATAGATAGCAATCATTTTACTTACCGTTATTTTTTCGTTCTCAATACTCATACTTAACACAAATAATAAGAAAGCATTAATTAAGAGTATTGTAATTAACGCTTTCTTATGTACGATATTGGCAAATATACTATTTTATATTATACCTTACTATTATCGCCTTTTTGAGGACGTGTTGCTTTTATAATCGCCTTGCTGTCGTTTCTAAATTTATCCTTCAAACTTTGAAGTTTTTCTTGTTGAGCTTCGGGTGACAAGCCGCTCGCTTCTATAGCCTTTTTTTCTTTTACAAAATTAGCCCTCAAATCTTTTAACTTAGCTTTAGTGGCATCGTCAAGATTCATTTGCTTGTCGCCCCTGCCTCTGTCACCAAAATGCTTGTCTTCTCTATTTTTTGCCATTTCTTGCCATTTTGCTTGTTGCTCGGGAGTAAGTATGGCTTTAAGATCCGCTTGATAGTTTTTTCTTAAGTCTTGCTGTTGGGTTTTAAAATCCTGTGTCAAAGCCTTCATTTTTTGTTGTTGCTCCACTGTCAAATTCAATTCCTGAAAGGCTTTAGGTCGATCTCCACCTCTGTGTTTACCGTCTTTTGTTTGAGCCGATAAACCAAGCGATACACTTGCCAATAATGCTAATGATAATAATAACTTTTTCATACTTCATTTATTTTTAAATGTTTATGATCATTTGACAGCAAACACGATAAGGGGTTTAATCTATTTATATTTTTTAACTAAATAAAAAAAGGATTCGTCTATCTTTTTAGACAAATAAAAGCTCAAACCTTTGCACGTCTAAAAAATTAGACATATATTTGCCTTATAATATCAAATGAATTATGCAACTGACAAAAGCCGAAGAACAAATAATGCAGATACTGTGGACTTTAGGAGAAGCCACAGTACAAGATATTCTTAAAGAATTTGTGACAGAAAAGCCTGCACGAACCACTATTGCCACCATATTGAGCATCTTGGAAACTAAAGAATTTGTTACTCATAGAACCGACGGACGATCGAATGTATATGGGGCAATCGTAAGGAAAGAAGATTACTCGAAGAAGCAATTATTCGGCTTTCTGAAAAATTATTTCGACGGCTCGTTTTCGTCTCTAACATCATTTTTTGCCAAAGAAACCAACTTGTCGATAGACGATTTGGATAAATTACTGGACGAAACCAAGCAAGCATTGCAAGATGAGCAAAACAAAAAAGAAGTATAATTATGAAAGATCTTATCGTATATATCGGACTATCGGGCATTTGCATCGGGATATTTTTTCTGATTTATAGATTGTTTCTGCGTACGTGTACCTCTTTTCGTTTCAACAGAGCATTTCTAGTGGTTGGATTAATCGCCTCATTTATTCTGCCTGCCATGCGTTTTTCGTACGAGATAGTTTTACCGGTGTCTGTTACATCAATTGCCGACACATCGGCAGCAACCATGCAAGCGATTCCTAAAACTTTTGCAATAGATGTATGGGACATTTTAGCCATCATTTATTTAATAGGCGTTGCAGTACAATTACTCCGCAATCTATTGTCTTACCGAAAGGTAACGAAACTGATACGTTCGGGCGTGTTGACAAAAACCGATCATTACACTATTGCCGACAATCCTCAAATAGCATCGCCTTTTACAGTATTCAATTGTATTGCAATCAATACAAAAAATATGTCTGTCACCGAAAAAGATCTCATATTAAAACACGAAATAACTCACATATCTCAAAAACATTGGATAGATCTCATCTGCAGCGAATGTGCACTATTACTGCAATGGTTCAATCCACTGATGTGGTTGTACGTGTCATCCCTGAAAGAAAATCACGAATTTTTGGCTGATAAAGCGGTTATAGAGGCAGGTATCTCGCCTGCTCTGTATCAGGCTACACTTATCAACCAGAGATTTCAGGGTCCCGTGTTTTCTTTCTCCAATTCATTTCATTATCCAAACCAATTAAATCGTTTATTTATGATCAAGAAAACAAAGACTTCGCCCTGGAGGAGAATAGCCGTATTGGCTCTTATCCCTTCTTTTGGAATATTCTTTTGGGCTTCGGCAACGCCTCACTATACCTTTATGACTGTGGGGGGAAGTACTCCGCCACAAGATTCTATAAAGATAGTCGGATATCAAACAGACAAAGATATTTCGTCGAAAATGAATGATATAGATAATGCCTCCGAAAATGTATTGTGTATTATTGATGGCAAAAAATCGTCACTTGCCGAAATGAAAAAGCTTGAAGCAAATGACATATCATCTATACATGTGCTTAAGGACAAAACAGCAATAAAGCCTTATGGAGAGAAAGGCAAAAATGGAGTAATACTGGTTATGACTAAAAAAGGAGTCAAATCTATACAGTTTACACCGCCTGTAATAAAGAAAGATAAGCCTTCAACAAAAAAAGGAACTAGTACAGTACATTTTACACCACCTGTAATAACAAAAGACCCTTTAGTCTATATAGATGGTAAGGAAAGCGACTACGAAACCTTTCAAGCAATACACCCCAACAGGATAGAGGAGGTTGCAATATTGAAAGATTCACAAGATCTCGTAAAATATGGTGAAAAAGGAAAAGGCGGCGTTATACTGGTTACTCTAAAAAAAGAGTATACGACCAATCATGATCTTTATAAATATTTGATTATCTTAGATGATGGCAAAGAAATTAGTACAAGGAACAGTCATACAATAGACCCTAGTAAAATCGAAAAATTTGAGGTATTAAATGAAGAAGAGGCAACCCAAAAATATGGAGAGAAAGGCAAAAATGGAATAATACTAGTTACCCTAAAAAAATATTAAACTGCTTTTTAAAGATGGGTTTTTTATCTATATAAAAAACTCATCTTTATATAATATGGCAGCACCAAAAGGAAACCAGTTCTGGAAACTACGCAACACACACAATCAGCAGACATTATTTGAATCTCCCGAATTACTGCTTCAATCGGCACACGAATATTTTGAGTGGTGCGACAAGCACGATTGGTACAAACAAGAGCCTGTAAAATCGGGTGTAGAATGTGGACGGATTATCGACATACCTGTCAAGCGTCCCTACTCTATCAGTGGGTTATGTGCCTACGTGGGTTGCAGTCAAAGTTATTTCGGCAAGTTTAAGAAAACATGCAACCCCCAACTTCTCGAGGTTATCAACCGGATCGAAAATATTATAGAAACACAACAGTTTGAGGGCGCAGTAACCGGGATATTCAACACAACTATTATCTCTCGAAAACTGGGCTTAAAGGAACATACCGATATTACATCTAATGGAGAGCCTACTTTTCGGGTAGAAGTAATTGATAACAACACTAAAGATCAGTTCGAAAAATTAAAGGAAAAATTAAAGTGATATTGAGGCTGAAGTTCGCTTGCTTGACAAACTGAAAGCCAATTTAGAGCAACATGTCTTCTCTTGAAATATGAAATAAAATGAATACTACACTTAACATAGAGTGAAAGAGACACAATTCCCAATGATACAAATAAGGAATATATAAAAAATAGAAATTGGTAGAGCCGTTATAGTCTAATATATTGCATAAATCTGTCAACCTATTGCAAGACGAGACAAATTGGAGAAAAGAGAGCCTCTTAATTTTGATATTTCAAAATCATTTTCTTACTTTGTTGTTATCGTAGTAAAACTTTAATTATCAGTAGATAGCTGGTGCTATTCAAAAATACGGTATTTTTTGGATAGTTTACTGTAACGTTTTGTGCTTTAGCAGAGTACGTGCCTAAGTTGTTTTAGGGGCTTCGCATGCTCGGATAATTAACAGATGAAAGCATCTTTTGGATGAACAAAAAAAATTACAGAACGTTTTAATATAATGAACCTAAACAAATTAAATCACTAAAATTATGAGTACTGCAACAGCAAAAGAAAAAGTAGCAAAAGGACTTAAAGGTTCTACTGCAGAAGTAGGTGCATTTTTAGGTAAAATTGTTTCATTCAACAACAGCCTTAAATTATTTCATTGGACAGTAAAAGGACCCGGTAGCTATGCACAGCATATCGCAATAGATCAAGCATTGGAAGGCTTAACAGAAGCTACTGATCGTTTGGTTGAAACTACTATTGCTATGGCGGGCGATGTTATTATTGTTGTTCCCGAAACCAAAGCACCGGCAGATATCGTAAACCACGCATGTGCATTTTATGATGTGGTTGAAGATGCACGTGAGTATTTTAAAGAAAACTTCACACAAGCAATTATTGACGATTATCACGAAGCGCTTCAACAAATGCTTTACAGATTGAAGAGATTACAATAATCGGTCTCCCCCGTACATAACAGATATAAACAGTTGACCTACCTTTAACGAGGGGGTCAATTGTCGTTTTATATACACTCCCTATCGAATGGAAACCTTAAACCTCGTACAACTCGAGCGGTAAACCATCGGGATCCGAAAAAAAAGTAAATCGCTTGCCAGTAATTTCGTCTATGCGTATAGGTTCGGTTTGTACCCCAAAACTGTTGAGGTGATCAATAGCCAAGGCTATATTGTCGACCGTAAATGCCAAATGCCGCAAGCCCTGTGCTTCGGGGTAAGAGGGGCGTTGTGGTGCATCAGGAAACGAAAACAGTTCGATTTGCGAAGTCTCATCGACCTGTAAATCCAGTTTATACGATTGACGGTCGGCGCGGTACGTTTCGTTGATAATCGAAAAACTCAATATACGAGTATAAAAATCTTTTGATCGTTGGTAGTCCGAACAAATGATGGCGATGTGATGTATATGCGAAAATTTCATGCTTGTTTATTTTTCAATTCACCTATTGATTCTCTTTTCCGATTTTATTCAATAGATCATTTAGTTCATGGGGTTTATTTGTGCCAATTAATATTTTTTTTCCATTTGCCAATACAAGTTGCAATCCTTTGTTGCCCGATACATTAAAAGCTTTTCCACTGAACCCAAATCGTACCCCCCAGCCTCCATATTCTTTAATGGGACTGTATTGTCTTACAAACGATTTTGAAATCGTATCCCATTCGTATTTTTTGTAAGTTCGGTGAAATGGAAAAAATTTCACATAAATACCATCTTCCCTTATTTGTGTATCAAGCCTTAGAAAGATGAATAAACATATCAGCAACAAAGTAATTAAAAACGTAATAGCCGATGCAATTAATAATGTTGTATCGCTCATTGGGCTATTCCCAAATTGCTGATTTTTAATTATTTGCGTATAAATACCATAGATAAACAGACCATTACACCCGATAAAAACGAGTAGTAACAATGTCCACAACCATTTCTGTTTGAATTTTTGTGTTTCCGAAAATAAAGTTTTCGCATCCATACTTCCTGTTGTTTTTATTTTTTTCTCGATTTATAATATATCATCAAATAAAATGATGATGCCGACAATAATATAAATGTACACGCTCGTGCATAGTGGTTTACATCACTCATATCTCTAAATATAAGTATCATATTGACGAAGATACAAATAGTGGATACCGCAAACAAAACAATGCAAAGCTTGTACATCATTATTTTAAAATAACGTCTTCTTTCTGAATTTTGATATCGCAATAATGGCAGTTCAGTACCACTCTATTATTATCCAAGACCTCAAAACGGGTCAACATCGGCTCGTTATTGGTTATACACTTAGGATTGTTGCACTTAACAATACCTACAATGGTTTGTGGCAAGCTTATCCGCTTTTTTTCTATAACCTGATAATCTTTGATGATATTCAGCACCACATTGGGAGCAATGAGGGCAATACGATTGATTTCTTCTTCTTCAAAAAATTTATCCGAAATTTTGATGATTCCCTTTGTACCCATCTTTTTACTTTCGAGGTTGTTACCTATCGTAACCGGGTTTTTGAGATCGCCCAAATTGAGGAGCGATAATACCTTGAATACCTGATTGGAGGGTATATGGTCGATAGCTGTTCCATTGCAAAGAGCAGCTACTTGAAGTTCTTTTCTTTTCTCGTTTAACATAATCTTTTTTTTAATGTGAAGTAAACAAGCTTCGTTTATTTTAATTGGAGACGTAAGCATTATGTCTCTACCTGTTTACTTGTCAACTTATTCACTCGTAACTCGTAACTCGTAACTTGTAACTAAATCTCAATTCCCAAGCTGTCGCACATAATTGCTTGACGTGCAAAAACACCGTTGCGAGCTTGTTCAAAATAATATGCCTTGGGACTATCGTCCACATCCTGCTGTATCTCATTTACACGAGGTAATGGATGCAGTATTCTTAAGTTGTCGCGCGTATTATCAAGCATATCTTTGCGGAGTATATATACGTTTTTCACCTTTTCGTATTCCATCAAATCGGTAAAACGCTCACGCTGCACACGAGTCATGTATAAGATATCCGATTCGTTGAGAATCTCTTGCGAAAAATCGGCAGACTCTTCGTACTTGATGTGGTGTTCGTCACAAAAACGTTTGTACTGATCGGGCAGTTTCAGTTCTTCGGGAGCTACAAAACGGAATGTGGGGTTGAAGTGCGACATTCCTATAATCAGAGAATGTACCGTACGCCCATATTTAAGATCTCCAACAATGGTAATGGTCTGATTTTCGAGCGTACCCTGCGTCTTGTAAATCGAATACATATCCAACATGGTTTGCGTAGGGTGCTGGTTTGCACCGTCTCCGGCATTGATAACGGGTATCGACGACAGTTCCGAAGCATACCGGGCAGCCCCTTCGAGATGATGACGCATGATGATGAGGTCGGCATAATTGTTTACCATGGCGATGGTATCTTTCAGCGTTTCGCCTTTAGTAGAACTGGTAGTCGAGGCATCCGAAAAGCCCACAATGCGTCCACCCAGTCGATGTACCGCCGTCTCGAAACTCAATCGGGTACGGGTCGATGGTTCAAAAAAAAGTGTAGCACATACTTTTCCTTCTAAGAGACGACGATTGGGGTTTTCGTCAAACCTTTCAGCCAATTGAAGTATCCTGATTATATCGTCTTTCGTATAATCGGTTATCGAAACCAAACTTTTACTTTCCATATATACAGCCCAATTTATAAATGAAGGTCTGAGACCCAATAAACATACTCTATAATAATTAATGTACCATTTCTTCGTAGGGGCTGGGTCTGCCCCAATGTTGTCAATATAAGTATATCGTTAAATTCTTTATATTAACATCAAAAAAAACCTCGAAAAATAAAATTTTCGAGGGTATATTATAAAACAATAAGAGAGCTGCTCAATCTAAAGAATGATTCTTGTAAATACATTACATACAGGTATAGATGGTCGCTTCTCATGACTATTTCTTTTCTGAAAACAAATATATCATTTTTTAGTTTACGATGTTTTATTTTCAGTGATTTTTCAAGGCAAACGCATGAAAATTGTTTTATTTTATTATCGAGGACTGTAGGGGAGTATTGCATACGCCCGAGAATAAAAAAGAATATCGGGTGTATGCAATACACCCCTACACCGTTCTCGAAACAGGGATGTTTTTCTTCCGGTTGCCCTAGTTATTTTTTCACAAAGAATCTGTTTGAATTTTAATCAAAAAAAAGAAACTTCGCATCATGACAGCTTAGTGTTTAAATTTTCATTAACTTCGTTTCTGTATCAAATCTACTTTTATATCAGGTTGATTTTCTAGATATTTAGAACTTCAATCATAGAATAATCTATATTGGCATTATGAAAAAAGTTACTAAAGAAGCTGCCTTGTTTTATCACTCCAAAGGTAAGCCCGGAAAAATAGAGGTGATCCCAACCAAGCCTTACAGTACCCAAACCGATTTGGCATTAGCCTATTCGCCGGGGGTTGCAGAACCTTGCCTCGAAATAGAAAAAGACCCCGAAACAGCTTACGACTATACTATAAAAGGCAATTTGGTTGCCGTAATATCGAACGGAACAGCTGTACTGGGACTGGGCGATATAGGAGCCCTAGCCGGAAAACCGGTAATGGAGGGAAAGGGGTTGCTTTTCAAGATATTTGCAGGTATAGACGTTTTTGATATTGAGGTGGATGAAAAAGATCCCGAAAAATTTATACAAACAGTAAAAGCTATTTCTCCAACGTTTGGAGGAATTAATCTCGAGGATATAAAAGCTCCCGAATGTTTCGAAATAGAACGTCGCTTAAAAGAAGAACTTGATATTCCCGTGATGCACGACGATCAGCATGGCACGGCTATTATATCGTCTGCCGCCCTATTGAATGCTTTGGAGATTGCAGGAAAAAAAATAGACCAAGTAAAACTCGTAGTGAGCGGTGCCGGAGCTTCTGCCGTTGCTTGTACCAAGTTATACATAAGTTTGGGTGTTCGCAAAGAAAATATTGTGATGTGCGACAGCAAAGGCGTTATATCTGTCAATAGAGACAATTTGGATGAGCAAAAGAAATTCTTTGCAACGGATAGAAACCTATCTACTTTGGCAGAAGCAATGAAAGATGCCGATGTTTTCTTAGGACTTTCAAAAGCGGGGGTTGTTACAGCAGACATGCTGAAATCGATGAATGACAATCCCATAGTGTTTGCTTTGGCAAATCCCGATCCCGAAATTGCTTATGACGATGCGGTAGGATCGAGAGCCGATGTGATTTTTGCCACAGGACGATCGGACTACCCCAATCAGGTGAATAATGTACTCGGATTTCCCTATATATTCCGTGGAGCATTGGACGTAAGAGCCAAAAGTATCAACGAAGAAATGAAGTTGGCGGCGGTAAAAGCCCTTGCTAATTTGGCAAAAGAATCGGTTCCCGATGTGGTGAATGCTGCCTATGGGCTTCAACGTACGGTTTTTGGACGAGATTATTTTATTCCGAAGCCTTTAGACCCTCGATTGTTGACAGCCGTGTCCATTGCAGTAGCTAAAGCTGCCATAGAATCGGGTGTTGCCCGCAAACCAATTGACGATTGGTCGGCTTACGAGAATAGGTTAACCGAAATGATGGGATACAGCAACAAACTGGTGAGACAACTGACCGGCTTGGCTAAACAGCATCCTAAACGAATTGTATTCTGCGAGGGTAACCATATCAATATGATAAAGGCGGCTGTAATAACTAAGAATGAAGAGATTTGTTTTCCTATTCTTATTGGAAATGAGGAGCGTATACAGCGAATAGCCCAAGAAAATAATCTAAAATTGGATGGCATAGAGATCGTTAATCATAGAGCCATAACAGAAGATATTCGCCGCGACAGGTACGCCCGCCTGCTTTCTCAAAAAAGAGAAAGACAAGGCATCACTTATGTCGAAGCCTTCGAGAAAATGAACGATCGTAATTATTTCGGAATGATGATGGTCGAAACAGGTGAGGCTGATTCGCTCATTACAGGTGTATATAGTCATTATCAAGAATTTGCACAAAAGGCACTAGAGGTAATAGGTTTGCGTCCCGATACAAAACATTTTGCGGCAATGCACATCCTTCAAACCAAAAAGGGTTCGTTTTTTATTGCTGATACCCTCATCAACAGATGGCCCGATACGGATGCCTTAATAGATATTGCTAAATTGACACATAAGGCGGTACAGTTTTTCAATACCGATCCTGTCATGGCGATGTTGTCTTTCTCTAACTTCGGGTCAGACAAAGACGGTAGCCCCCATAGTATTGCTCAAGCGGTAGATTATCTGCACAAAAATAATCCCGAAATAGTAATTGATGGGGAGATGCAAGTTAACTTTGCCTTAAATAAGGAGTTAAGGGATAAAACATTTCCGTTCAACACTTTAAAGGATAAAGACGTAAATACATTGATTTTCCCCAACTTAAGTTCGGCAAATGTAGTGAGCCGATTACTTGTAGATCTGGGTATTGCAGGAGAAATGATCGGACCTATTCAAATGGGCTTAAACAAACCCGTACATTTTACGGATATAGAAAGCTCTGTACGCGATATTATAAACTTGACAACGGTAGCCGTTATTGATGCTATTGTGTATGATAGTAAACAGGTAATTTAGTTACGAGTTACAAGTTACAAGTTACAAGTAAACTAGTTGACAGGTAAACAGGTAGAGACGCAATGCTTGCGTCTAAGTGGGTAGGTAGAGACGCAATGCTTTGCGTCTCAGCGAATAGCGAGTTACGAGTTACGAACTGTAGAGACGCAATGCTTGAGTCTCAGTAAATAATGCTTTACGTCTAATTCCAAATAAACTAAAAAATATATTTATGAAAAAGTCTTTATTATTACTATTTGTTTCTGTTGCATTTATATCATGTAACTCTAATTCGCCTGAAGGTGTTGCCCGAAAATTTACCGAAACTTTGGCTAAAGGAGATACGGAAGGGGCAAAGAAATATTTGACACCCGGTACGGCAGCACTTATGGATATGGCAACTAAAATGTCGGGCGATTCTACTCCTAAAAATCCTGATTTTAAGTTCAAAATGATTAAAGACTCTATCGTTGGAGATACAATAGCTTGGGTTACTTACATGTCTCCTAAGGGAAACGAGGAAAAGCTAAATCTCGTGAAACGAGAAGGAGAGTGGAAAGTTACAATGGGTAAATAGATCTTACAAAAGCCCCTCCCAGCCTCTCCAAAGGGGAAGAAAAAACCCCTCTCTGCCCTCCCTCTCCCTTGGAGAGGGTCGGGGTGAGGTGCTACTGTTATCTTAAAAATGAATATACTTAAAATAGTACTATTGAGTCTTCCTCTCATATTGGTAAGTTGCCAAAGAAAAGAGAACCTTTCGGAAAATGAATACGATTTGAAAGAGTTTCAAAATGGAGACATTATATACCGTCATGGACATGGATTTTTCTCTGATTATTTTAGAAAATCATCCAATAGAGAACAGTTGTATTCTCATGCCGGTATTGTTGCCGTAGACAGCAACAAGGTATACGTAATACATTCCGAAGCCAGTGAACTGACAGGGGTAGGAGGTGTTAGAAAAGAATCGTTGAATGTTTTCTTGAAAGATATATCCACTTGGGCAGTTTACAGATTAGATACAACACAAACGGTGAGGGATTCCATAGTTTATACTGCAACCGAGTATTTGAATAAAAAAATACCTTTTGATGTGGATTTTGATAATACTACCAACGATGAGGTTTATTGTACCGAACTGGTAGCACTTTCTATCAATAAGGCAACGCAGCACAATCTTATAAAAGCAACCGGCAGCATCCGCAATAAGCCTTACTATGCTATTGATGATACTTATCTGATAAAAGAAATGAGTTTGATCCAAAAAGAAGATTAAAGATTAAACGCTAAGCTGCCTTCCCGCCTTTGCGTTTAATTATTTATAAGGCAGGCAAGCTCATTCCTGTTATCTTTCGATACAAATCGAGTGCATAAATATCGGTCATTCCCGATATATAATCCAATACAGCTAATATACGGGTGTATAACGATGGATCTTGTACCTCATACTGATCGGGAACCCTGGTCAGTAACAGCTTCGAATATTCTTTTTCGGGGTCAGTAATTGCATCCATCAATACATCCAAAAGCAAACCAATAATGCGATGTCCGGCAAGCTCTATATCCAGTACATCTTTGGCTTTGTATATGTATTTAACGCTGTATTCGGTACACATTTTATAGGCATCCTTCGATAGTTGAGGGATGTGTTTAATCAGAGCATCGTTGAAAGTACCGCTTAATATCTCTGCTTCGTGATCTATAAATACTTGTGCACATTCGTTTACAAGCAGACCTATGACGTTAGACCGTAGATACGCCAATTGCTCATTCACATCGTTAACAAGCAGCATGGTTTTCTTCATTTTTTCCTGCCTTTCGATAGGAAAAAAGTTCATAAAAAGATCTATCGTTTTTTCGGTAGTGAGGATATGCAGTTTATGAGCATCCTCAATGTCCATAATTTTGTAGCAGATGTCGTCGGCAGCTTCCACGAGGTATACGAGGGGATAACGAGCCAGTCTAAGCGGCTGTTGCTGCAGTTTGGGTATTCCCAGTTCATCAGCAATCCTTAGTACGTCAGACTCTTCGGCTTGAAAGAATCCGAATTTGCCCTTGTTCTGTGCCAGTTCGGACGAAAACGGATATTTGATTATGGATGCCAACATAGAATATGTCATGGCAAAACCACCTTTGCGACGTCCTATAAATTGATGGGTAAGCAGGCGGATAGAGTTTGCATTACCGTCGAAGTTGGTAAAATCTTCCCAACGCCCGCCAGTCTTTACTATATCGTGATAAAGGGGTTGTCCTTTGCCTTCGGAAAAATAAGTGGCGATAGCTTTTTCGCCCGAATGCCCGAAAGGTGGATTCCCTAAATCGTGAGCCAAACAAGCGGCAGAAACAATAGAATCTATCTCTTCGAATGCAGCAGGCGAATGGGGGTATTTATGGCGTAAAGCCTTCGATACCATCAAACTGATTGATCGTCCTACGGAAGACACTTCTAAACTGTGAGTTAAGCGGTTGTGCACAAATACACTGCCGGGAAGCGGAAATACTTGTGTCTTGTTTTGAAGCCTTCGGAATGGTGACGAAAAGATAAGGCGGTCATAATCTCTCTGAAAATCAGATCGATCGTGCTGCCTTTCGTCGTGAAATTCTTCCATTCCAAAACGTTTAGCCGATAGTAGTTTTTGCCATTCCATAATTAAATCAGTTGAGCCTCATCCCAACCCTCTCCAAAGGAAAGGGAGTACAGAGAGGGTATTTCTTGCTCCTCCCTTTGGGGAGGTTGGGAGAGGCTAATTTATCTGTCTTGAATCAGCCTGTCAGCCATGCTTTTACCCAAGGCTATACAGGCATCGTAAGTCTCGAGGTTCATCGATTGTTTCATTTCCACAGGAGTACCAATAATCTCAAAATTAGTACTTTCGGCAAATTGAGCAATGCGTTTAATTGCTGCTCCTGCCCATGTGTACGAACCGAAATAGCTGAAATACCTGTTTTTCATATCTCTTTCTTCTATTTTGGCAAGAAGAGTAGCTACCTCCGGAAACAGTTTATTGTTATAAGTGGGAGATCCTATTATAAGTCCTTTATACTTAAATATATCGCGGATAATATACGAGTGCGAGCGTTTTGATGTATTGTGAAGTATAATCTCCTTAATACCCTGTTGAGCCAATTCCAAAGCTATTGTTTCAGCCATTTGCTCGGTGTTGCCGTACATGCTTCCGTAGGCAATAACTACGCCTTCGTCGCCTTCGTATTTACTTAGTTTATCATAGATAGAAATCACTTTGCTGATTTGCTCGGGAATAGTCCAAATAGGACCGTGTGTCGAACAAATATAATTGATTTCGAGATGAGTGAGCTTTTGTAGTGCTTTTTGAACGGGAGAACCAAATTTACCTACCACGTTTGAGTAGTAACGCACCATCTCGTCGTAATAACGCTCGGGGTGCAGTTGTTTGTCGGTAATACCTCCGTCGAGAGTGCCGAATGTACCGAAAGCATCTCCCGAAAAGATCATCTTATCGGTTGTTTCGTAAGTCATCATCGTTTCGGGCCAATGTACCATAGGGGTTAAGTAAAACACGAGGTTGTGTTTACCTAAGCTCAATTGTTCGCCGTCATCTATAATTAATACGCCATCGGTAATACCATAAAATCCGCTTACCATATCGGCAGTTCTTTTGTTGCCGACAATCTGAATATTGGGATATTTGGTTTTAAGTAATCTTAGAGAACCGGAGTGATCGGGTTCCATGTGGTTGATTATAAGGTAATCTAGTGACCTTCCGTTTAATGCTACCTCTAGTTTTTGCAAGAAGATATCCGAGTAACAGATGTCTACAGTATCAAACAGTGCTGTTTTGTCGTCTACAATTAAATAAGAATTGTACGAAACTCCTTTGGGAAGAGTCCATAAATTTTCGAATAGTGCCTTTGTTCTGTCATTAACGCCAATATAGTATAAGTCTTCTTTTATTTGGATGGGTTTTAACATAATAGTGTATTTATAAGTTCATCACAGTTACGAGTTACAAGTTACAAGTTACAAGTTACCAATTTTGCAGATCGTATAGCTCGTATAACTTGTAACTCGTAACTTGCAACTGTCTATTGTTGTTTTTTAGTTTTCAAGGCATTGTATACCAACCAAATACCCCATACGATGAATGGGATACTCAATAATTGTCCCATATTGATACCTACACTGGCTTTCATTTGGACTTCAAAAGACTCTTGCACGTTCTTCAAAAATTCGATAAAGAATCGAGACAAGAATATGCCTATTAATGAAAGACCCAATATCAAACCCTGTTTTTTCTTTGCATCTGTTTTGTAAAATAAGTACAGAGTGAAGATAAATATCGCAAAATAGATGAGTGCTTCATATATTTGTGTGGGATGGCAAGGCAATTCGCCCGAGCCTCCACTTATGATGGGCAGATGCCATTCTCTATCTTTCACAAAATTAAATCCCCAAGGCATAGTTGTTGGACCTCCGTATATTTCGGAGTTCATCAAGTTTCCCACACGGATAAAAGCTGCTCCAATGGCTACCCCTACTATCAGTCGGTCGAGTGCCCAAATGATACTTTTTTTGCTGACATTACGGCAAAAGAGCCATATCCCGATGGTCATCCCGATAGCTCCTCCGTGACTGGCAAGCCCTCCTTCCCATATTTTTAGGATTCTGATAGGGTCTGACAAAAACACGGCGGGTTCATAAAACAGACAATGTCCTAGCCTGGCACCTAAAATAAGACCGATTATAACATAAATGAAAAGAGAATCGAACCATTTTTCGGGAAGTTTTTCCTTTTCGTACATTTTCTGTACCACATACGATGTGCAAAGGACACCTATTGCCCAACATAATCCGTACCAACGGATTTCACGTCCAAGAATATTAACTATCTCAGGATTAACGTTCCATGTAATAAATGCAAGCATATATTTTGTTATTGTGAGGTCTGTAACCTATTTTTTTATAAAACGCAAATATACAGAAAATAAAATAGATTTATCTAGCGAACAAACTTAAATGTAGATGGTGAATGTGCTATTTGTAATCGTTTTTTGTGGCTTATGGAGATTGGATTGTGAGTAAAATTTCGATGTTTTTTAATTGACCAAAGGCTTCATTAACATAGGTAATGGAAGCGCTTTTGATTTCATTTGTTCAATAATCCAATTAGAATTGCTGCCTAATATCTTTCTGATATTATCGGGTATAGGCTCTATATTATTGTCAATCATATAGTCTAATACAACTTTCGATTTCGCTCTGAATGGATGGCTTGGCTCATTTAATTCGATTAACGAACGAAGTTTATAGAGAGCATATTCCGGATGATTATTTGAGTTTATTCCAAAGCGAGTGGAATGCATCAAACATG
>JAVBJR010000860.1:0-4860 GCA_031546965.1 Dysgonomonas sp. | reverse complement strand
CAGCGCCGCTCGCCCTTGTACACACCGACATAATGTGTGTGCTGCAGCCTGTGTCCAGACAAGGGTTCAGGTACATCGTCACCTTCATCGATGACTACTCCCGTTTTGGAGTCACCCACCTCACCAAATTCAAGAGTGAGGCTTATGACAAGTTTATCGAATACCAAGCTGTAGTCGAAAACTTCCACAAGACCAAAATCAAGGTCTTACGCTCTGATCGCGGAGGAGAGTATCTGGGAAACAACCTTGAGAACCACTTTAGGATCCAAAGAATAGAGAGGCAACTCACCCTACCAGCTACCTCTCAACAAAATGGTGTGGCAGAACGTCGTAACAGAACACTAGCTGACACGACCCGATGTCTTCTCATACAAAGCGGGCTTCCGTTACCTTTTTGGGACGAAGCCGTTTTGTGCGCCACTCATTTAATCAATAGGGTTGGGACAACCGCAAACCAAAACGTTCTCCCGTACGAACTGTGGACAGGAAACCCTCCTACCACAGATCATCTCCGTATTTTTGGATGTAGGGCTTGGTATAAAACCAAAGATGCCAGAGAAAAATTCGCTCCTAGGGGAATAGCAGGAATCTTTGTCGGCTACTCGGTCCCTACGAAGGCATATAAGATTTGGCTGGAAGACGAAGACAAGATAATCCTGGGTCGCGACGTGGTCTTTAGCGAGACCGAGTTCCCCGCCAAGAACACAGGTGCCAGGCAAGTGCCTGATGAACCACTTTACACTAGATTCCTCAGCGAGGAACCAGTCCCTGCTCTGGACCTACATACAGCTGTTGAGGTGAATGAGCCGCAAGCCAGCCCTAATACCGCCGCAGAGCCAGTTCTAGACAAGGAATCAGGGGGGGCAGAACCAGGACAGAAAGAAAATGCGAGCGAACAAAATGATTCAACAACAAGCAGCATAAGCAACGAACAAATTGAGGCCCCGAACCCTCAATTTACACGTTGAGGTCACGAAATTCAGCCGCCGTTATGGACCAAGGACTACGACATGCGGGCCGCATTTGCGGACACAGCAAGGCCTAGGGATCCTACCACCACTATCGAGGCGTTGTCACGCCCTGACGCGCTCGAGTGGAAGGCCAGCATTCTCGAAGAACTCGAAAATATGTTGCGCAATCAAGTCTGGACCTTTACCTACTGTCGTTCCGGAATGAAACCCATCAGGACCAAATGGGCTCTCAAATGCAAGTATGATGAAGACGGCAAGCTGGCACGCTACAGGGCACGGCTAGTAGCCCTAGGTAACCAGCAGCGTCCGGGCATTGATTACGACCTAACCTACAGCCCAGTCGTAAAAATCAAAACTACTCGCATGATGATGGTGATTACTACAGAACTAGAATGGGAGGTGGATCACGTCGATATCGTCGCCGCCTACCTGACAGCGACCCTGACAGACGAGACCTACATCGAAATCCCAGCCGATTGTATCGAGATGCTTGAAGAACTGAGACAAAAATATCCAAACATTCCAAGCGCTGAGGACATTCGCACAGGAAAGTGGGTGATCAAATTAAATCGATGCATGTACGAACTCCACCAGTCTGGGAGGATCTGGAACGAGCGAGCTGACGCATTCTTGAAAAGTGCTGGACTTACAAGAAGCGTCTCTGACCCATGTCTATACTACCATCCCGAAGCTCAGTTGGTAGTCACTGTGCATGTCGACGACAACCTGATATACGGCGCAAGAAGGGAAATAAATTGGATTAAAAAGAAATTGGCACAAGAATTCGAAATTCGGGATTTGGGCAGAGCACGGCATGTGCAATCGATTCGGATCGAACACTCAGCCTCTGGTGAGATACAACTTGACCAAACAACCTACATCGAGGAAATACTACATACATTCAAGATGAGCGACTGCAAACCCACCAAAACACCCATGGTGATCGGACTCAAACTCAACAAAGCGACAGACGAAAACTCCCTAGAGGATAAAGATGCAGCTAAATACAGAACACTGGTTAGAAGCGTGTTGTACCTGGCCACCGCCACTCGACCAGATCTAGCCTATTGTGTCACTTACCTTAGCCAGTTCTGCAGCAAACCCTCAGTAGAGCTGCGAAACACGTGTTGAGATATCTGCAGCAAACAAAGAACACCAAACTGACCTTCCGAAAAACAGAAGAGGAGATCCAGCTGTTCACTGATGCAGACTGGGGCTCCGACGTGACCGACCGGTGGTCTTTCAGCGGCCACGTCATGATCATGGCAGGAGGTGCTGTGTCGTGGAGTTGCCGCAAACAGAGTATAACTGCCTTGAGCACCGTTGAGCGGAGTTTATCGCCCTTGGCGAAGCAGTAAGAGAAGCGCTATGGGTTAGGCATTTCTTGCGCGAGATTAAGCACTTTCACAAATTTTGCGAGCGCGAAACTAATATACTTATGGATAACCAAGGCGCGAAGCTGCTAGCCGAGAACCGCGCAGCGTCGGAAAGAACCAAGCACATAGATCTTAAGCTATTCTTTGTCCAAGACGCTGTGGAGGCCAAGCAGATCAAGCTGAATTATGTGCCGACCGAGCACAATGTAGCGGACGGTTTCACCAAAGCAATAGACTCCACTAGTTTGGCCGCTCACCGAAAGGTGTACGGGATGAGCGACCTGGGGAGGTGTTAAAGGTATTTTCTCCCTTTTAAACGGGTTTCGGGTTTTAGGGTTTACTTGTTTATGGTGATGGGCGTTCCCTCTTTGGGACCTTCGTACGTGCCGTTTTCTGATTGGTACTCCGCCTGTTGGAGAATGTGCCCTTTTAAAAATTGCTCTGTCTGTAAACTACGTGGCGCTGCGACGCCTACAATTAATAAAAACAAGCGCGAAGAGGTTAGGACCCTCTTCTCCTGTGGTCAATACGACCGAGTGTACGTGTCCGTTCTTTCGGCCGCGTCGGAAATATCACAACACCAGGATACATTCCAGAGTATTTTCCAGGTAAACCTACTAACTGAATTACCCCATCGAATTTTAAAGGTGAACTGACACTGGACACGTCCAATTTTCTTGTGAATCGTCCAATTATTAAACACATAATTGGAAACTTTGCTGATTGTTTTCATATTTTTCAGCAATTTGTTCAAATGTTATAACAATGTGAAAATTCTGTACGTCTGGTCGCAGGAGTCATAAGTCTGTCGACGCTTTCATAGGCTGAAACAGCTGTGACGTTCTAGCCGATCGTTGACGTTCGGCCTCATTGGCTGGCAGACACATTTCGCCACAGGACATTATGATGCCAGCGCCCACACCGTTGCCGTCCGCCCTTTCCGGAAGTAACTGGTTGCAACGGCACGCAGTCATGACGTCGGCAATCAGTGACATCATCTTTCATTTTGTATGGGAGCGCAATGTTGCCAATCCCAGTCATTTCAGTATTGTGGTAATGTAGCATTGTATGAGTATTGTACTACATTGCGCAGATTTGCTGCTGACTTCACGTGCGAGGAATGTTGGCAGGAAATTTAATACAAGGTATATACACATCGCAGAAATTTACTTTTTCAATTACATTATTATAAATCTAGTCAAAATACAGTGCAATATATATATTTTACGTGGATTATGCCTATTTGAGCTGAATTTTACTGCATTTCAAGTGCAATTAATTTCTCAATTTTATGCGATAAATTGTTTTTCATACTTTTTTAAAAACCTTTTAACAAATTTGTGATATCACAGGCTGTTAATTAAAATAATACCTTGACTTTCATATGTAAGAGCTGTTTTTATTTTTATAAAAAAATTTATTTGTGGCCAAATTCACCCTATGAGACAGTCAATATTCACCTGTACTTGCAGGTGAATGTGCCCACCATGTTTTTTTTTTTTAAATCAGAAAATTTATGCAGCAAACTTTAAATGTTGTATTTTTTTTTCAATTTTTAATACCTCCAAATTATTTTTTGTGTCGAGAAAATAAATCTGGTGCACAAACATTTATTTTAAGAATGTGAAAACGAAATATCTAATTTGTCAAAAACCAGTACTTTTTTGTATTTTTTTATGGGAAAATGCAATTTAATTATCTACATCACACCAGTCAAATGTGCAATATTTCCTACTTGGATGTATTTGATAAGTGCATATTCCTGTCGTATGTTTTCATCCGGAGTAGATAATGGTTTTATTGATTGCAAATTACAAATGTACTTTTCTATATGACCTTGCAATCCCTTGTTGCAATATTTCAGCTATAATTGGATATATGTAGTACAAAGATACTGAATGCGCATGACCTTTTCTGGCAACATCGCACTGACATCGGCAATCAGTGACGTCACCATTCCATTGCAGCGAAAACGGCGCTTGGCGCTACCTTACTAACCGCCTGCGCCGTGATGCACACCATTGTACGTGTCACATCTTTAACGAATGAGTTCTACTGTACCAGGAGTTCCGATCGCTATTATAGCCAAGATTATAGCACCCTTGAGATGCTTTCGAAATGACGTCATGCATTTTCGAACCACTCCAATGGCCAGCTGAACCAACCAATGATAAAATTGGATCTGACACGCCCTCCGCCGCCATTATGGGTTTAGAACACCTGGTTCTAGCATTGATTTTACGGCAATTAGATGCAATTTCCCATGGTTTTATTCGTTTGAATTATCATTTACTTTTCTATTACAAAAATGATGCAGTTTGTACCTTAAAATTGCAGTTTTGTGTAAGTTTATGCGTGTGTGTGTGTGTGTGTGTTTATTTATTTCAATGAACCTTCTCGGGTCTAGAAAGGGGCTATTTAAGAAGAGCATAACATATACGTGCAACTCTCCACCCTCCTATATCAATACTATTTCAGTTCTGTCATCACTACCTTCTGATCACACCGTGTCC
>JAVBJR010000179.1:0-2655 GCA_031546965.1 Dysgonomonas sp. | reverse complement strand
TCTGCTAGCAATTCGCGTGAAATAACGGCTCGAACAGCGAACCGTTATTGCGATTTTCCACAAACATTTCCATCAAAATATCGCCATTACTTTGCTGACAACAAAGTCACGTGACACGATCGATAACAGCGCCACCGCGTGGTCGCAAAACCAAACTGCGTTTCTCTACACTGGGCGCTGCGTATGTAATTGAAAAAACCAAACTAAATAAATAACTGGAATAACTAATTGAAAAATTATAAATATCAAGCTATGAAAAAGGTAATTCAAAAACTACGCTAACTCGCCGATGGGCCAGTTTATGGTTCAAAAAAGTGTATACACATGATTTCCCGACCACATGATTTCACATGATTTCCTTGAGATTTCACATAATTTCCCGTGATTTCACATGATTTCCCGAGTGAATCAACCCTCGGGGTTATTCACTGTGTGAAAAAGTGTACACATGATTTCCCGACCACATTATTTCACGTGATTACCTTGGGATTTCACGTGATTTCCCATGATTTCACATGATTTCCCTAGGATTTCACGTGATTTCTCAGAGCAATTTCACTGATTTCCCAAAAATTTCATTGATATCCCAAAGATTTCACTGATTTCCCAAGGATTTCACAGTGATTTCTGATGAAGTGTACACATGATTTCCCAAATGAATCACCCTTCGGGGTTATGCACTGTGGAAAAGTGTAAACATGATTTCCCGACCACATGATTTCACGTGATTTCCTTGGGATTTCCCATGATTTCCCAAAGATTTCACAGTGATTTCTAAATGAAAACATGATTTCCCAAGTAAGTCGACCCTCGGGGTTATTCACTGTGTGAAAAAGTGTACACATGATTTCCCGACCACATTATTTCACGTGATTATACCTTGGGATTTCACGTGATTTCCCATGATTTCCCTAGGATTTCACGTGATTTCACTGATTTCCCAAGGATTTCACAGTGATTTCTGATGAAGTGTACATATATGATTCAAGGTCATTAGAGAGACAAGGTTGGCTCATGCAACACTTCCTCTGCAAGAAATTGCGTGCAATGGTCGCCAGTGACGTATGCATTCAAGCAGGATGATGCATGGCTAAATATTATGTGCGACAGCTTGAATCTATTAATGCATACGTCACTGGCGACCATTGCACTCAATTTCTTGCAGGGGAAGTGTTGCATGAGCCAACCTTGTCTCTCTAATGACCTTGCATATGATTTCCCAAATAAATCACCCTTTGGGGTTATTCACCGTGTGGAAAAGTGTACACATGATTCCCGACCACATGATTTCACGTGATTTCATTGGGATTTCACAGGAATTCACTGATTTCCCAGTGATTTCTGACGAAGTGTACACATGATTTCCCAAATGAATCACGTACCCCTCGTCTGTAGGGCCACACGAAAAAGTTCACGCCAGAGGGCGCTGCAAATTGGTGTCGTTTCCGCCATTACGATAGAACTACTTGAACTGCATTGTGAGCACTGTGTGTGCGCTCCATGTGAGAAATGGGAACTAGATGTGCTGTTGTTGGGTGCGACAACGGGTATAAAGTAATCAGGAAATGGAAAAGTACACCATGTGACATCCATGTCGGTGAATTACACATGGATTGTCCATGTTTGGTCCCATTTCACCTACATAAATTTCCAAAAGCTGCACAAGCAAGTAACGAGTGGGTAAAAGCACTACGAAGAACAGATTTTAAGCCGGTAAAAGGGTCTCTAGTACGTAATAATATTTATAAGGCCAAAAAAAAAAATAGTTTTGGTTGCCGTAACCCGACCCTACTGAACATTTTTACGATTTTTCTGGCGACCCTAAGTTTTTTTTTTGTGATTTTTGACATTAAATTTTGTACAATTCTTCTGGGTACACTAGTCCTAGGACTAGTGTACCCAGAAGCAACCTATCTGTTCCTTTTACAGAGGAATAGCTATTCCTCTGTAAAAGGAACAGATAGGTTGCTTCAATTCACAGCTCTTAAGGATTACTTTTGGTCAAGGTTACTTTTGGTCAAGGTTACTTTTGGTCAAGGTTACTTTGGTCAAGGTTACCCAGCGATAATTCTAAACCAAATTCCCTGATTTTCCCGATTTCCAGGTCATTTTTCGGGAAAATTACATGATTATTTCAAACTCGTAGCAATTCAGATTAGAATATATTTTATTGCATATTTACTCGTTTTTCCATTTGGAAAATCGAGTAAATATGTTAACATAATAATACTGTTAACAGTATTACATTCATTATGTATGTTTACAGAAAACCAGCGTATTAATACATGAATTCCAACAAAATAAGGTACTTCACAGATGAGAATTAATGCTGCACACTCCGACAACAAATAGATGACTAGAAATGCGACATTTTCGCAAATTTCTTCTCGTACTCTTTAGCACATCACCAAATTACCCCACCAACTAATAGCAAACTTGAAAGAATGACCACTTTTAGGGGCAAAAATCCAAAATTACTGATATTTCCCTGATTTTTTAAAGGAAATTATATTCCCTGATATTTCCCTGAAATCCCTGATTTCCCTGATCGCTGGGTACCCTGCTCTTTGTACTATTGGTATTACTGAGCACAGAAGACATCAGATCAGCAAAATAATTGTTATTTCCAAAGATGTAAGTAAACATTTTAGAATA
>JAVBJR010000086.1:0-9098 GCA_031546965.1 Dysgonomonas sp. | reverse complement strand
GAGAAAAAGGGTATCCGATATTTCTTTAACCAGCAAATAATTAGATTATCCGATAACGCGTTATGCTCCGAAGCGAGGGTTGAAGTTGTCTGCTTAATAAATGGAAAAGTTGGCAGACCTGATGTCTTTGACAAAATTTTGGCAAAGTATCTGTAAGCATGTATATAGGAAAGGGATGGGATTATTTCCATCTCTTTTTATATTGACAAATATAAATTTTGACTATGTTAATATTGAAAAATACAATTAAAAAAACATGTTTTATAGCATATAATATTTGGCGATTAAAAATATATCATATACCTTTGTCACATAAAGTTAAGGTATTTAGCGTAAAGCAAGGTAAAAAGGTTGAAGATTGGTTATTAAGATTGACAGAGATCAATCAATATTTAGGTTTAGGTTATAGTAATATTTGAAAATCTCTCAATTCAGTTTGAAGAGATTTTTTGTTTAAATTAGTTTCGTGTTTTAGTAAGAGGAAGTTAAGTCTATCCTCTTTTTTGCAACCGGTTCGTACTAAATAAAGTCACTTCAAAGAAACATCCTACCAATTAATTATGGAAGTCCTTTATTCTTTTTTCTCAGAAAAATTTAAGCAGACTCTTAAAGTGCTTATAAAAAGCCTTCTTTCATAAGTAAGAAAAAGGAAGGTTTAACTTAAAATTCATAAGGTAAGAACAAATATAAAACATATAAGGACGGAATGGCTCTGTTCCATTAAAAAAGTGCCTGTTTGCAACTGATTATACAAGATGAATTACTATATTTGCACCTCAAATTTACTTATCGAGAAATGATTAATCGCGTTCTTATCCGTATTCGAGTTGTACAGGTATTGTATTCTACTTACCTAAATGAGAGTGGAGACCTCAAAAAAGCAGAAACCGAACTGATGTTTAGTCTACAAAAATCGTACGACTTATACTATTATCTACTGTCTCTTCTTATAGAAATTACCGAAACTCATACCAAACGTCTCGAATCTCGTAAAGGTAAATTACTACCCACCGATGCAGATATCAATCCAAACACCAAACTGTCAGAAAACTTATTTATCAAGCTATTATGTAGTAATGCACAATTCTGTAAATACATAGCCGACAGACCTCAATCGTGGGAAGAGCACGAAAACTACTTAAGAAGTTTGCTCGAAAAGATTTTAAATTCTGATATTTATGCCGAATATTTGGCTAACGAAGTTTCGGATTTTGATACAGACCGCGAATTTTGGAGAAAGATATTCAAAACATTCATATATTGCGATGAGCAGTTGGATGATCTTTTAGAGGACGACAGTTTATTTTGGAATGACGATATAGAGATCGTACAATCGTTTGTACTTAAAACGATTAAACAGCTTGATCCCGAAAAAGGAGCCAATCAAGCTCTGTTGCCGATGTTTAAGGACGAAGAAGATCGTCAATTTGCAATTAAACTCCTAAGGGAGACCATGTTTAACGTAAAATTGGCTCGTGACTTAATCGATAAGTATGTAAAAAACTGGGAGTCGGAACGAATCGCTTTCATGGACATGATTATCATGCAAGCTGCTGTATCGGAGCTTTTGGCTTTTCCGTCTGTACCTATCAATGTAACGATGAACGAGTACATAAACATAGCCAAATCATACAGTACACATAAAAGTTCGTCTTTTATAAACGGTATATTAGACTCGATCATTACTGAGTTGAAAAGCGAAAACAAATTGTTTAAAAAATAAAATCTTAGTACCTCTAGGTGCAGGATATTCTGTTTTCTCTTTCATATTTTAGAAAAAAAGGTATCTTTGTAAAAAGAGGTTTCCTACAAAAAATAAATAATAATAAATTTTATGAGTTCACTAGTGATATTCTTACAAGCGGCTACAGGCGGATCGATGCAAACAATCCAAACAATCGGTATGCTTGCTCTTATTATTGTGGTATTTTACTTCTTTATGATACGTCCGCAACAAAAGAAACAAAAAGCCCTACAAGAAGCTCGTCAAGCAATGAAAGTAGGTGATAAAATTATCACTGCCGGAGGAGTACATGGAAAAATCAGGGAAATAGGCGAAACCTATTTTATTATTGAAATCGCAGAAAATGTGAAAATAAAAATAGACAAAGCTTCGGTATTTGTTATTTCGGACGAAGCTCCAAAAGCTTAATAAGGTGAGTAAATTGACAAAATAAAGGTGCATAAGCGATGAGCAATGCTGCAAATAAAATATGGCAAGAAGTCAGGATTTTTTTGAGAAATATCTCTTGGAAAAAAATTCTGGCTTTTTCTTTTTTTGTCATTATTGCCTCATTCCTTTGGTTCATGCAGATTTACAACCAATATTTTGAAACATCCATAACCATTCCGATCAAATATATATCGGTGCCCGACAGCATCATTTTTCAGGATTCACTACCCTCACAAATCAATTTGAGAATAAAAGACAACGGTTTTAGTATGTTTAGATACTACTTCCAAAAGAGAGATACACTTCGTTTGGATGTTTCGGCAATTCTCAACGGCAGTTCGAGTAAGATTTTACAAGGAAGTGCATTTGATATGTATGTACATAAAGCTTTACCTGCATCTTCTCAATTGTTGAGCTACGATCCTATCCGTATATCGTTTAATTACGCTATACTCGAATATAAAAAAGTCCCCCTTATTTTTGACGGGCAGATCAATTTATCACCGGGGTACTTTCTGAAGAGTGATATCAAAACAACTCCCGACAGTGTAACTGCCTATGCTTCTAAGCTCGATTTAGATAAGTTGATGTTTGCTTACACCGCAAACGATACTATAAACGGTTTGAGTTTCGACAAAC
Organism: Dysgonomonas sp.; assembly: GCA_031546965.1. Lineage (GTDB taxonomy): Bacteria > Bacteroidota > Bacteroidia > Bacteroidales > Dysgonomonadaceae > Dysgonomonas_A. The sequence continues at coordinate 6,286 of JAVBJR010000086.1, read as the reverse complement.
GAGTAACTTACAAATTAGCACCTGTAAAAGGGGTGAAATTTGTGCCCGAAGAAGTGTACATAGATGTTCCGATAGAGGCATATACCCAGAAGAATGTAGAAATAGCCGTAGAATGTATAAATCTTCCTGAAAACTTAAATGTGAAGTTTTTTCCATCCAAAGTAAAACTTTCTTTTTTCGTTGGAGTTTCGGAAGTTGACTCTATTAAAATCAAAGATTTTTCGGTAGCTATTGATTACGAAGGCATCAAGGAATCTAAACAAGCATCTGTACCCGTGCGTATTACATCAAGCCCGAGTTATGTACGGAATCTGACCATTTCTCCACCCAATGTTGAGTTCATTTTCGAGTATAAAAATACAAAAATGCCATGATAAGGTTGGGTATAACGGGAGGAATAGGCAGTGGTAAATCAACCGTTACCACTATCATACAGTTATTGGGCATACCTGTTTATATAGCAGATATAGAGAGCAAAAAGCTCACAGAGTCATCACCCATTATTCGAAAAAAACTAATAGAAGTCTTTGGAGATAGTTTATACGACGGGCATAAATTAAATAAGCAATTATTGGCTTCTTATATTTTTAATGATAAACAAAAGCTCGCCATAACTAACTCTATTATACACCCCGTAGTTGATAAGCATTATTGCGAATGGGTCGAAAAACACCTGCATCACCCAATAGTGGCTCTTGAAGCTGCTATTTTGTATGAATCGGGAATGGAAAGATTGACCGATAAGGTTATAGTTGTATACACCCCGTTGGAAGAACGCATACAACGAACCATGCTTCGGGATAATACTACCCGAGAAAGAGTTTTGGAAAGAATAAACAGTCAATTATCTGATGAAGAAAAACTAAAACGAGCAGATTACGTTATTTATAACAATGAAACAGAATCACTCATACAACAAACTATAAATACAATTGAAAAGATAAAATGATAGACGATAATTTATATAATGATATATTTGAAGCCAACAAACGTTGGGTTGAAGATAAGCTAAAAGAAGATCCCGAATTTTTTCATCATTTAGCTGACGAACAAAACCCCGATTTTTTGTACATTGGCTGTTCGGACAGTAGAGTGCATGCCAACGAAATTATGGGCTTACAACCCGGACAGGTTTTTGTGCATCGAAATATAGCCAATATGGTTATAAATACCGATTTGAATGTGCTTTCGGTGATTAATTATGCTGTACTGAATCTCAATGTAAAATACATAATTGTATGTGGGCATTACAATTGCGGGGGTATAAAAGCAGCTATGGAGTTCAGGGATTCGGGCTTGATAAGTCCTTGGTTAAGAAGTATTCGTGATATATACAGATTGCATGAGCATGAATTGAGTTTAATCAAAGATCCGGAAGAAAGATACCGTCGCTTTGTCGAAATAAATATTTATGAGCAGTGCATCAATGTTATCAAGATAAGAGAAGTAAGAGAATCGTTTAAAAACACAGGTTATCCACGTGTTGTTGGCTGGGTATATGACCTTAACGAAGGAATGTTGAGAGACTTAGAGATCGATTTGAATAAAGAATTTGATAGGATACACAATTTGTTCCATTTGGGTTAACGAGTCCCAACCCGACCTCCCCGAGGGGCAGGAGGCAATAATTGAAATTACTTAGTTGATATGAAATACATAATATACACGTTAAGTTTGTTATTTATTACCTTTTCGGGTTGTAAACCACCTCACAAAGAGGCAGAAAATACATTGTCTGTATCCATCGAACCCCAAAAATATTTCTTGGAGGCTATTGTTGGAAATAAGTACACCATTAATACGGCTATACCCTCGGGATCAAACCCCGAGTCGTATGACCCATCTCCGGCTCAAATGGTGAATATCGGAAAAAGCAAGATGTTTTTTAAAGTTGGCAATCTCGGTTTCGAAAATACATGGCTAAACAATATAAGTGTCAATAATCCTAATTTACAAATAATTGATTGTTCGTCGGGAATACCTATACTCAAGAATAATCATGAACATGAGGGTCATAATCATCAAGGTAGCGATCCTCATATTTGGAGTTCTCCGTCTACCGCACTTGTCATTTCGAAAAACATGTATAATTCAATTATAAAATTAGATCCCAAGAATACCGATTATTATCTAAGTAAATATAAGGATCTTGAAAAAACTATACTTACAACAGATAGTACAATTCAAGCCTATCTGAAAGAAGCTCCTTGCAAATCTTTTATTATTTTTCACCCTGCATTAAGTTATTTTGCAAATCAATATGGTTTAACTCAATATAGCATAGAAGTCGACGGAAAAAGTCCAACCCCACAACAGATGTCAGACCTTATTAAGCAAGCAAAAAAAGACAATGTAAAGGTAGTTTTTGTTCAAGAAGAATACGATCAAAGGAATGCCGAACCTATAGCCAAAGAATTAGGAGCCGAGATTATATCTATCAATCCCCTATCTTACTCATGGAACGAAGAACTTATAAAAATAGCAAAAGCTATTGCTCAAAAACATGACTAATAAGATTCTCGAATTAAAAAATATAACTGTCGGTTACGAATCTAATAGACCTATACTGAATAATGTGGATCTGAATGTATATCAGAATGACTTTTTGGGTATTATAGGTCCTAATGGTGGAGGTAAAACGACCTTGTTGAAGACAATACTCGGACTGATTAAACCCAGTAATGGGGATATTTCTTTTTCTAAAAGTGGTAAACCAGCAAATAGAATAAATATCGGTTATCTGCCTCAAATCAACCAAATTGATAAAAATTTTCCTATATCTGTTTTCGACGTTATTTTGTCGGGGCTCACTGCTCAACGCAAATTTTTCACTTATTTTACAAGAAAGCAAAAAGAGCAGGCTAAAGAAGTTGCTCACAGAATGGGATTAGACCAGTTAATCAACAGACCGATAGGCAATCTGTCGGGGGGGCAACTTCAACGAACCCTATTAGGGAGAGCCATAGTCGATGACCCTGATCTTCTGATACTTGACGAACCTAATTCGTATGTAGACAAACGGTTTGAGACAAATTTTTATAAGATTTTGGAAGAGGTGAACTCACAAACGGCAATTATTATCGTTTCTCACGATGTAGGGACAGTGATTTCGCTGGTCAAAAATATAGCTTGCGTAAATGAAGGTCTTCATTACCACTCGGGTTCAAATGTTACTAGCGAATGGCTGGAGCAAACATATACATCATGTCCCATAGAAATTGTTGGTCATGGCGATTTTCCACATCGTATTCTCGAAAAACATGATGGCTGTAAATGTTGTGAAACTAACCCTTTTGATTGAACATTTTGCTAAATGATATTGTTTTTGATATACACTAATAAAAGATAACTAACAGATTAACTAATTATTTAATTGATTTAAAATGATGAAAAAAATAGTATTGTACGGTGCTGCAGCCTTGATGCTTGCCTTATCCGGTTGTGGAAGTGTGCCTGTAACGGGCAGAAAACAGATGCTGCTGGTATCAGATAGTGAGGTATTAACATCGAGCTTGCAAGAATATGGTGAGTTTATGAAAACTGCACCAAAATCTACTAATAAAGCTGGTACGGCTCTTGTGCAAAAAGTAGGGCAAAATATAGCCAATGCAGTAGAGACCTACATGAAAGCAAACGGACTGGAAAGTACTCTAGCTAATTATGCGTGGGAGTTTAATCTAGTAAAAAGCGACGAAGTAAATGCTTTTTGTATGCCCGGTGGAAAAATTGTTGTGTACGAAGGTATATTGCCCGTAACACAAGACGAAACAGGTTTGGCTGTGGTATTGGGGCATGAGGTAGCCCATGCAGTAGCAAAACATGCCAATGAGCGAATGAGTCAACAAGTAGCTGCCCAATACGGAAGTGCAGGTCTTGGTATGGTTTTGGGCGGAGCTTCTAGCACTGTACAAACAGTAGCAAGTTCGGTGTACGGACTGGGTGCTCAATACGGGGTTATGCTTCCGTTTTCACGCAAGCAAGAATTAGAGGCTGACAAACTGGGTCTTATATTTATGGCAATGGCAGGATATAACCCATCTCAAGCAGAAGCATTTTGGGTACGCATGTCTCAAAATTCGGGAGGAGGTACTACTCAAGAATTTGCCAGTACTCACCCTTCGGATGCAACCCGTATTCAGAAAATACAAGAAAATCTTCCCGAAGCTATGTCCTATTATAAAGGATCTGCAGCAACAGGTACTACCACTAAAACTCAATCGAATAAAACTTCTGATCAGTGGAAGTTTTAAGGTATAATAACTCTTAAAAGAAAGGTCACTTGGTTTTTTTCAGGGGATCGAGGGGGTCAGATCCTTTACGGGAACTGACCTCTCATAACAAAAAACGATCTTATATAGTCCTATATAAGATCGTTTTATCATTGAAGAGTGAGTGTATACCTTTATTTTTCTCTGATAATAATATTAATTTGCGTGCCTGAAAGATTCCAGTGTTCACGAATACGATTTTCTAAGAAACGCTTATAAGGATCTTTAATCCACTGAGGCAGATTACAGAAGAATACAAACGTAGGCACTTGTGTATTAGGTAATTGAGTAATATACTTAATCTTTACATATTTACCCTTATTTGAAGGTGGTGGAGTATGCTCTATGATAGGTAGCATTACCTCATTCAACTTATGAGTAGGTATTCTCACTTTTTTATGAGTATAGACTTCTTTAGACATCTCTAATACCTTAAGAATACGCTGTTTAGTTACTGCCGATGCAAATACAATGGGGAAGTCGGTAAATGGAGCCAGTCGCTCACGGATTGTATTTTCGAAAGTCTTAACGACAATCTGTTCTTTATTTTCTACCAAATCCCATTTATTGACACATACAACCAATCCTTTTCTATTCTTTTGGATAATCGAAAATATATTCAAATCTTGACTTTCGATACCTTGTGTAGCATCGAGCATCAAAACGCAAACATCCGAATTTTCGATTGCTTTTATGGAACGAATTACCGAGTAATACTCTAAATCTTCAACTACCTTTCCTTTTTTACGTATACCAGCAGTGTCTACCAAATAAAAGTCCATGTTGAACTTATCGAAACGGGTATATACAGAGTCGCGTGTTGTTCCTGCAATATCTGTTACAATGTTACGCTCTTCGTCAATCAACGCATTTACAAATGACGACTTTCCAGCATTAGGACGACCTACAACAGCTATACGTGGTACAGTGTCTTCGTAAGTGTCAAAGGCTTGATCGTCTTTTTTCGTAAATTTACTGATCACCAAATCAAGTAAATCGCCTGTTCCCGATCCATTTATTGCCGAAATATTAATCGGATCACCCAATCCCAAAGAGTAAAACTCTGCGGATAAAGCATGAACATTAAAATTATCAGCTTTGTTTGTCACCAAAATAACAGGCTTGCCTTTTGCCCGACGCAAAATATGAGCTACACCTAAATCCAAATCGGTAACACCATTCATCACATCTACAACAAACAAAATTACATCTGCTTCCTGTATTGCAATTTTTACTTGCTTGTTTATCTCTTCCTCGAAAATATCATCCGAGTTTACAACCCATCCACCAGTATCTACCACGGAGAACTCTATTCCTCCCCACTCCGATTTACCATATTGTCTGTCGCGAGTTGTCCCCGAAGTTTCATCAACGATAGCCTGACGAGTTTGAATCAGACGATTAAAAAGTGTTGATTTTCCTACATTTGGACGTCCAACAATCGCTACTAAATTTCCCATAAATTATTAAGATCTATCTTATTTTCTACAAATATACTTATTTTTTGTCGTTATTAAGTAAGCATTCGGTGTAACTCAAAGGCAAACTCATGAAAAAAATATTCTATTACGAACGTAGTGGAGCAATCTCCTCAATAAGGAAATTAGATTGCTTCGTCGTTCCCTCCTATGTAGGGGAATGTGATGTAGTTACATTTTGATTTTCACCATTCACTTTTTAACAGCGAATAATATAGTCTGCTAACTATGAGAATTGTCTGAGAATTAGATTTTCAGATTCAATGGTCTGTGTTCCGCAATGTGTAATCATAGTTTTCAATTTATTGGGATAAAGAAGAGTCTAAAAAATAAAATTAGAACACAGAATGTACAGATTTTATATTTTAAACCACCATTCTGTGTATTCTATGTTCTAATCTAAGAAGTCGTCTTGACTTATTAAGTTTTCAGGATAAAATAATAAGGAAGCGTTAAATTTGTAATCGCAAAATAACAAAGAATAACGCTCCTTATGTACAAAGTACTGGATAAAGATACGATTGAGTTTGAAATATTACC
>JAVBJR010000623.1:0-4243 GCA_031546965.1 Dysgonomonas sp. | reverse complement strand
TATGTTAACTACGCCACGCCCACCTACACCCAATTTAATATGTTAATTAGATCATGCCCACTTCCGGGCGCCATATTCCCACCAATCAGAGCAGGCCACGCCCACTTCAGGTAGGTGGTGATCCCATTATGTTAATTAGCTGTTCCCACATTCCGGGTGGTCCGTAGGGGGTGGGGGAGGTCAATAAACCGGAAACGGATAATTAGCCACGCCCACTTCCGGGTGGTCCGCAGGGGGTGGGGAAGGTCAATAAACCGGAAACAGGCCACACCCACTTCCGGTTTGTGACGTCACTTCCGTTCGCTCATTGACCCTGCTTTACTACTACTGACATAGTCAAAATCTGAAAAACGAAAATGGCGGGGTAAAGTGAGTCAATTAGAATTTTTGTATTTATACCAGCAAACAATTCAAAATAAAAATGTCAGATGTTCGCTAAAGATGTGTTCTCTTTATTGGAACCTTTTAATTGAGCTTATTGAACGCAATTATAATTTTAAAATTTTGTGAACTGGAAGCAGCTTGCATGGCTGACAACATCAGCCAGAAATGGAAGTTTTTCATTATTTAATAGCAAATTTCGAGACTAAAATCGTATAAAACACATCGTATTTTACGGAACAACACTTCGTGGCGTTTTTGTCGATGTTTTTGCTGTGGTTTGGCTGTTAATGACGACCGATAGATCGATCGTTAAAAACGTCCCAAAATTCATGTTTTTTATAACATTAGTTTTATACTAGTTAGGACATCATACTGGGTGTCATTCTGCAGATAATGGAATCATGCTTTCACGTGGAATATATTTTTAAACGATGGCAACTGTGTGCTGAAAGAGAAATTTGGCAAACCGTTTGCATTTCAGTCCAAAAACCGTTTTCCATATTCTATTCCGATTGTTTCTAAGCTCCATCAATATAAATTTTCCTCGGTATGAATAAATGTGATGGCTTTATCCTGCTACAAATTCGTGATTTTTTGGTATTAAAATACGACCGCCAGATCACTTGATGCACTTTATCTCGTGATATGAATAACCCCGGTCTCCCCTACTGTACTACTCGTTTCAAACTGCTGATGTTCAGCCATGGTCACAGTGTTACGACACCCCAGACCGAAATAATTGTTGAAAATTATATCAAAATTTGTGTACTCGTATTCATTTACTGAAAACATTATCACACTTGCACAGAGCACCTACCAAGTGAAGTAGAGCCTGCAACTCGACAATACAAGTACTAGAAATATTTGAAATGCATGAATACTTGTGTGAAATTACAAAATGCAGGACCTGCTTTTTGGTTTCTTAGTGCATTTTTGAAAGGCTGCTTATGCTTTTCTAAGAGTGTACATTTCATAGCAGATGTGCATGAAATTATCTAAGAATAAGATCGCATACCTAAATTACTTGATGCTGCTTCACTTTGTAAACTTGTTGCTGTAGTAGTGTCTGTGTTTTCAAGATCTTGAATTGCACTATAGTCATTGGTCTGCCACCTGTTCAAAATATGTTAGAAAATAACATAAACAAGAGAATGCAAGCTATTTATATGATTTACATGCTTGACTTCTTGCTTCAGCAGTAAAAATTGCCCGTGAGATGCATGAGGTGGAAGCAGTAGCATCACAGTTCAACTGATTATGATTCATCACGGCATTGCTTGATGAACGAGTTGTTTCTGAAATTCCTGTGGGTTGCAGAATTTGCTGTGAGCAAAATATGCATAGCAAGTGTGTTAAAGCATTACATTTTGGCAGAATAGCCAACCCAACCAGTAATCGAAAAGATTCTGCATTAAAACTGAAAATGCACCGTAATAAAACCCATGCATTGTTTCAAAAGTGTTTCAGCTTAACATTGAATGGTTTTACATTCCTTTAAGAAAATCCCAGTTTTCACTACGTTGTGATGTAACAGCAGTTATCACAAAATAAACTTGACTTACAGGGTGCGAGAAATTACATATTGTTGTTAAAGCTGGCTAAACAGCCTTGAAATTTTGTAGCCGCCGTCTACATCAGTGCCCAAGTCCCTTCATGCAGTCAACATATACAGACTGATGAAGTTTCCAAATGTTTCAGTCTTGTAGATTTTCACATTGCTGAATTTGACAGGGTTTTGTCTTAAAAATTAGCTATTGTGTAAAAAATTCACAATTAAAATAATAATTAAAGCATGTATGTATAGTGACTTTCCATGTTTTGTTTTCATGAAATACAGGTGCATTTGCCATTAAATTGGAACATTGCTAAAATTGTTAATCATTTAATATGTATTGTTTGAAGCACATAGTGCACAGATATATTTTATATTTTTTAACCATACCAAATAAAACAGGGAACATCTTTTTGCAAGATTTCACCAAAAAACTAAGAATCATTAAAAAATACAAATGTGGTTTCCTTATTTTTTTTTTACCAAGGCCTATGTTTCTCAGAAATATAATTTTGGAGTGATCCATTAGAAATCCTACAATATATGCATTTCTGTGCAAATTATAACTACAATATTTTTATAGTGTTTTTAATTACATGCAATCCCTATTGGAAATTTCTCTCGCACATTCACCATCCGACCGTCTTGTAGTGTGTTATGGCACCATCACAGCCATCACAGTGTTGGTGCAAGGGTCCATCAGTGGTGGTGTAAGGGTCCATCAGTGGTGGTTTGACGGTCCATCAGTGGTGGTGTGAGGGTCCATCATTGGTGGTGTGAAGGTCCATCAGTGATGGTGTGAGGGCACTTTTACAGTGGTGGTGTGATGGTCCATCAGTGGTGGCTGCAAGAATACTAAGGGGGTATGTAATGGAAGCTTGTATCCGTTGGTGCCTGCGATGTCTGTTAGCAAAAGCCCGGATTCGATGACGTCATTAGCGTCCAGTGCTAGGTAATCAACGATATCCTTCGTGCCTTGCAGTTACCTACCTTATTGCGCAGACAGGTTGTCGATTATCTTCTCCTGGAAACACTGTGGATTTGTCTTAGTTACGAAAGTGGCGTTTCTCATGAGAAGTTCGTTTTCTCGATCGTTTTCTTGTCCTCTTGTCCACATAAAACTATCAAATCTAAGGTAAGGAAACTTCTGTTGGGCATAAAACATGTCGTTTTTGTTTCAAATTACAGGAAATTGTGTTTTTCATGAGAACGGTGCATATCACAGTTGACCAAAAACGGCAACTTCAGGAATTTATAAAAAATACATAATGATTTTATGATGAAAAGAAACCCCAACGTATTATCAACACTACATCATAGAATATGCCTACCTTTTTTCTTCATTGTAGTTGAAGTGCTTTTAGAGAACACCTTGATCCAAAAATGCCTGTGGTGATGACATTTGAAGTGGGGTTTTCCAATATGGCTACTCCCAACACATCCAGCCCAAAAATAACATGCAGTTTCCCCCTTAGTATTCCTTGGTGGCTGTGATGGCCATTACTGTGGTGGTTGTGGTGGGAATGATGATGGCGGTTATGTTATGATTGCTTTCATTACATATCACACACCCTCATGACATGTGTGGTGGTCCATCACAAACTATCACAATTTTGTGATGATCTGTGTGGGAAATTTCCAATAGGGATGCTATGTTCATTGTACAAATCTCTACAGCATGAAATGTTACGTTCATCAGCAAGTGTTAATACCAAAAGGATATGTTGGGGCTAACCCGGCCTATTGGAAATAACCATCATGGCAGTGTGTTACGGAACTGTGGTCCATCATGGAATGTAGCCACAACTTCTCTGGAACAGCAGCCAATGTATGCACCTTATAACAAGGATTGCTGTTCCAGAGAAACTGGCTACATTCCAGCAAGAACTTGATTCCACGATGGACCACACTTCCATAACACACTGCCATGATGGTTATTTCCAATAGGGATAAGTTACAGAATTTTTTGAATATAGCATATTTGCCATATTACTGTAGCAGTTCTACTGAAAAATTCTTTGAGAGGTAACAGAATTTAATTTAGACAAAGTGCAAGGAAATTTATTATTTCAATACCTATACTACAATACTGTTTATCATTTCATTGTCTATGACAATTTATACAGTGTAAAACATTGGCTCCTTTCACACAGGACATGTATAAAAGCAAGCCTTTCCATACCTTTGAAGAAAAGGAAAATACTGCAGCTAGGAAACCGTACCTGATACAGCAAAACGGTTTCGTTTTTTGGAATCAGCACCACAAATACCTCCAAAAACAGTTATGAAACTGAAGGCACCAAAAAA
>JAVBJR010001016.1:0-3331 GCA_031546965.1 Dysgonomonas sp. | reverse complement strand
TTTCTCGAACTTTCTTTCAGATAATTGCCCCCCCGTTACTGGTTGAGTAATCACCAAGAATTATTTCCGCCACACGGTCAAGGGTCGAAAAGTACAAGGAAGGGAACGAATGCTTACATCAGGTGAGAAACCTTGAATATTTATCAACCTAATCTAACATGATACTGCTGCTCGGAATGCCCATGTTCCAATTTGAATATTGTAGGTCATGTCCAAATTAGTAAGAAAACATGTTTTGGGTTTGAAAAAATACGATTATGTATTGATGCAAGTGTTTTAAAACATTTATTAGACTTTAGTCTCATAATTAAGATATGGAATGTGAATGAATTGATGAATTTGTGAATGAATTGTAGGTGCTTGGTGTACTGGAATTTGAAATAATTGTAGTTGTTTGTTCTGGAATGTCTTGCAGTGGAAATAATAATTTCAATTTCATGTTTTATGACAAGTATACATCAATACCTCCTCATGTTTCACACACACAAACGTGTTGTATGACTGATTTGGACATGATGTACAACATTCAAATTGGAACATGTGCAATCCGAGCAGCGGTTACACAGACCGATAACCGATGACCTTGAAGAGGCTGGTCAAGGTCATTGGAAATACATTTTGAATGAGATGTACAGAAATGCATGTGCGATACAAGAACGAAAAATGTAAATTTTTGATGCACGTTGGATACAGGAACGATACATGTAAATATAGAACAAAAGATGTTCGATACAGTAACAACAAATGTCAATATGGTATAATACGTGTTCGATACAGTAACGATACATGTCAATATGGTATAATACGTGTTCGATACAGTAACGATACATGTAAATATGGAATAATATATGTTGGATACAGTAACCAAGGACTCATTATAGTGCTACCAGGATGTGGCGCCCCTATACCTTTAACATGGGGAGGGCGGGGTTTAGGTGTCTTGACCATGAATGTTGACATGATTGGGTAATTACTTCTTGCTGTGCATTCTGGGAAAGAATATCGGAGATGTGCGGAGATGTGACGTCACTACTCGGTAACGTTCTATTACCTTCTTCCATTCTTCATTTTCCTCGGAATGTAATTTTCGTTCCATTCAAATCTCCCACTAATGAATGGCACGATTGTGACGTCATTCACCTGTATGGTTTACCCAGAATGCACCCATCATTTGGATGCAACGACCGTGCTCGTTCTGCCGTGGAACCAGGGGCGCCACATCCAGGTAAATAATGAGTGATTGAAGTAACGATACTAACATGTCATTATTCAGGAATACATGTTGGATACAGTAACGATACATGTAAATATAGAATAATGTATGTTCGATACAAGAACGACACATGTCATTATCCAAGAATACATGGTCGACACAGTAACGATACATGTACAGTCGTGGGTAGAATAGTTGTCACAGTTAACAGTGGTGCCGAATTGACAACTGATGTTAGGGCCACCTGGTGGTGTGGTATGATGACGTTTCCCTGGGCAGGTTGAAGTTTGCCAAGGAGTTTTTGATGATTACGCCAAAGGGGGGTCGGTTATCAATGCACTGATCGAACACCCGTTGGCACACTTCAATCTGCCCAGGGAAACGTCATCATACCACACCACCAGGTGGCGCGAACATCAACTATTTTGCCCACGACTGTACATATAGAGTAACACATGTTCGATAGAGGAATGGTACATGTAAATATGGTATAATGCATGTTCGATACAGTAACGATACATGCATTATTGAGGAACACATGGACCTACGGCTCAAGCAAACGGCGTTCTGCCGCAGTTTGTGTGTTATGACATCCACCTGTTTTATGAAAAAAGCCGCGAAAAGACGGAGATTTCAACTTTTAGTTACAAGGAAGTTGCAATACAAAATTTTTTCCATTAAAGTTTAATTTAAAACAGATTCAAATTATAAAGTGTTTATATACAAGAATTTTCTTGAGTTTTCCACGTATTGGGAAATTTTGGCAAATTCCCTGAGTTTTACCTTAAATTTTGCTAAAATCTGAAATGCCCGAGTTCTTAACGTTTTCAAGGTTTCTCTGCACGAGTGGTATTTGAACCCTGTTATTTAAAATTATGCAATAATTTGATCAGCATTTATTAAGTTAACAATACGGACTAAGCAACTCGCTGGGTGGCGCTGCAATTTTTGACGCCCCTGGCGGCAGAAACCGGCAACTTTTAGTTTAGTAGCACAACGAAGTATGTTTGCTTTTAAAACCTGGTTGTGCTAGCAAATAATTCGAAACCTATACGTTTTCTTATGAATGATCGTGTCCTCTTTCTTTTGAGCCTATTTTCAAGACAATTGATTCAACAGATAACGTTCTACGAATTTATAAACGATTTTTGTTTCCAGCGGGAAACCGGTTAAAAGTTCGTAACTTGAGAACCGTTACTGCAATCGTCTTGAAACAAATGTTAAACTAAAGAAAACGTAATTTTACCTTAGCAAAACTGTGTTTTAGAAAGATTGTGCCACAAATCTCCGTGCCACTATGTTGCGAAGGCGAAATTGCTATCTCTTCAATGTTAGGGTACAACAGAAAGTTGCACATTTCGGCTACCAGGGGGCGCACAAGCCCTATGGAGAATCGAAAAGGTGTTGACGTCCCAACCTCCCTATTAGAGTGGAATAATCTAAATATTTCATGGTTAATTGAACTGGATGTGCAATAAATTTCGTCTGTTACATAATTTAATATGTGGATACAAGTTAAAGTTGTGTTTGATAGTTTGCCAAGTAAGATACAGATGACGCCTAATTAAAACTAAATTGATGTTTCCCAAATTAAGTTTTATTTAATTAATATACTTTTGAAAATTTTTTTCAGCTTCTAGTTTAATTAATGTCATTATTGTAACTTCTACTTATTATATATATATAATTTTCTGTTTTTACTTCATAAGCATTTAACTTGAAACACAGTTTCAGTTGTTCTATACAGGCTAACCACAAGTCTGGGCCTTAATTTATATAAATAAAACGGTGACAATTAGAATAAAAACTATGTAACATTTGAATAGGAAGTGACATACGAGGAATCAGAAAATCATATCTCAAATGACCTTTGACATTGCCTTCAAGGTAATTGCAATGTTATCTAGGGAACCGTTAACGATAAGTCACTGGTTTCAATTGGTAAGATGTACATCATCACTGAATTAGTACAATTAAGGCGAAACATAATTACAATTACTCAAAACTGATGGTGCAGAAGCACTTAATGTGATGTGTTGTTGTGCTCCATCTGTGGATGGTTTTGCTGACTGTTGTGTTCCAGAATACGATCCAGAGTTGTCTGCCATTCTTCTTGTG
>JAVBJR010000903.1:0-4172 GCA_031546965.1 Dysgonomonas sp. | reverse complement strand
GGTTTATATTCCTCGCCTTTCTTTCGCAACACTTTCATATGTCCATCACTGAACAAACAGAAACATGATTAATCGCTGAATATCGTCTTCCTCCAGTGATCTGCTGTCCATGCTTTGTGCTGCAGACACCAGGAAACCTTTCTCCGCTGCATTGCACGAGTAAGGAGTGGTTTCTTCTTTGAATCTGTATCCCATCTCCGTCAGGTGTCTACATGTTGTTTATGTGGATACACATCTCTTCGTTACAGCATTCCACTTGAATGTGATCTCCCGTGCTGGACATCTTCTGGATTGTTTGATAAGACTTCAAAGTATGTTATCTTTTGACTGTTTAGAGCAGCGTGGGCAACCAGATCTTGACCACATCTTTCCAGTTTCTTCATATGTTTTGATGATTCTGCCAACTAGAATGATGTCACCCAATTTCCTTTGCAATTTGTGCATTCATTATACCTTTGGTGTGTTTTTCAATAATCAATTTTTGAATCTCTGGTCTAACAGGAGTGCACCTTTGCGACATGATGGAACAATAACCAAATATGCCTCTTACTATTTCAAAAACTGCTTATATAGCCACAAAGTGGCATATTCCATATGAACTGTGAGACCACTAATTGGATTGGACAATAGATTAATTACCATAGGTCTTTACAAATGCATGTTGCAGGACTTTTGACCCAATATTGTGGTGTTGCAATACTTTTGTCCACACAAGGTTTTTGATTTCGTAACATTTCTCTGTGAATACTTATGATTTTAATTGAACCCATGGGTGGTTTTAGGAGTTCATAGACTGGTCTTTCATATTTCGCCGGTATGGAAATTTTATGTTGTGCCGTTTTCCAGTACATTGCATACTATTGTGCCTTTGGCACAACTGAGAAGATATCCAATGAGTGGTAGCGCAGTAGATACAACTGATTTAATGTCCAATGAGTGGTAGCGCAGTAGATACAGCTGCATTAATGTCAAATAAGTGGTAGCGCAATAGATACAACTGAATTAAGGACCAACATACAACAGGGTACAGCTTAGGCCCTAACATGTAGGTGTAGAGCAGCGGAAAAAGAAAAGGCAACCGTAAGAGCAACCGCAACTCCTCTTATAGGGCGAGCTACGACAGCTGTATTTTTGGAACTCTGGAAGCTTCTCGAAGGTTCCAGAGCGAAAACAGAAGGGCTAAAACAAAGGAGAGGAAAGGGCCTTGGCGCTAGCGGCCCCTCTACTGTGTAAACAGAATCATAAAACTGCATAAACAACATCATACAACTGCATAAACAGCATCATACAACTGCATAAACATATAAGAAAATATCAAGAAAATATTATTACACATACAAATGCAACTACTGCCAGAAAATTTGGCAAGTTGCAGGACTTTTGTCTTGGAGTTGTATCAGTGTTTTGGGCTTTATATGAAGCCAGAGTTCTATAATACTTGCACCGATTTGGGCTGCACCTGACCAAATGGCAAATGCGCCCAAAAGCCAATATCCCTCACCCCTGATAACCCAATAATGAAACTGACCCTACAGGAAATGCTTCAAAGATAAGAGCTAGTGGATGGTAAAATGGATTACGCGGGTACTTATAAACAACACCTATTCTCAACAAATCTAAAAAATTTTACACCATTTTAAAACATGCATAGGGCGGCTGGTGGCGCAGTGGTTCCTAAATGAATATTAACAATTTTCATGAAGTGGAATCCTTAGCAAAAACTTCTCATTTGTTATATTGCGGATATTGAATGAATTATACGATGCAACCTTATCACTAAAGTACCATTATTCATGAACAGAGTAATACTTTTTCCAATGAAATCCTACCTAGACAATACAAAACCCATTGTTATTTTCAAATTGCACCGTCAACACCATAAATTTAGTCACAACAGGAAAGCGTAAGCACATGTGCTCGAACACAAAAGTCACGGTGCTGTAAAAGTTAGTCATCCGATCACAAGTATTGTGTCACAGTATATATATAAACCACATTAAAACCTCATCCACAAGAGGTTTATATCTGAATTTGGAGCTACAAGATGAGGTACCAAACACTGTTCGTTTATCTCATTGCGCTTCTGGCTTCAGTAAGCTGTTTCCAAGCGGACCGTGAACTCGAAGAGCTCACCGAAAGGATGATCCCGATACTACTTCGCCAAGGTTTGTTATCATTAACATCCCCATTCTAGGTTATAGCTTTGTACCCTAACAAAGTTCCATCTTCCACTATATGGACCACTACAGCGGGTTGCAGAAGACCCATCGTGAACAACGACAAAACCTGCACTCTGTGTAATAGTGATTTCACTTGCTCCAATGGAGGAACATGCTGTCCCAAAACGACGACCACCATCAGGCGGAAGCCCAACAGTACGAATAACTACTAGTCCACGCGCATGCAACCCCAAAACTATAACCTCAAAATCAAATGTTTCCATCCGCTGCTAGGTCTAACCTGTAAGCAGAGTGACATCAGTTGCACAAAGTACAACCCAAACAACCTTCCCCAGACAAACCAAAACAAGAGATGCATCTGCGGAACAACCAAATTCTGCTGCACTCCTCGTTCCCAGACCGCGGCAACAACCACAGCAACAACCGGTACACCGATACCTACAACCAATGCTCCAACGACTTCTATAAGTACAGCAGCTACAATTTCAGGAACTACTACACCATCAACTACACCTGAATCTACAACTACAACCGCAACTCCCACTGCAACCACTACAACTGCCACTGCAACCACTACTACTGCAACTACCACAGCAACCACAACTCGTAAATAGAAAATCAGTTTAAATAACTCAACAGTTGCATGCAAACAGGGTCCCTATTTGAACAAACATGTTTTCTATTTCAGTTGCAGGATAAATTTCCAGCAACATTGCGGACAGGGAACGCGACAAGAGGCACTTTTACGCATCCACCAATTCATCACATCATATTAATTTGCATGCTCAAACTACCATTTAGCATTACTTGCAATGAAATAAATATATCTCTGAAATTACACTTCATCATTTTCAGTTTTAACCGAGTTCATGGTACGTAGTTTAACACCATCATCATTCCTGAATCTTCCCCCACTCCACATCATCAACCACCACTTGTACGTGAATCATCCTCCTTTTTCATATCATTTGTTCTTCTTTTAATGAAATAAACAATTGAACTGTTGTTATACTAGTTCCCTTACTGAGCATTTTTAAATCAGCAATGCGGCCATCATCAGGTATATCATGACGGGGCAACCTAGTTGGGCCAAGAGCCTGTTGTTGCCTAACACGTGTTTTGGCTCATCACGAACCATCATCATCCATTGCTATATATATAATAATATCCTGTTGCTAACGGGTCCTATACACAAACACAGTGTCTTAACCCAGGGGCCCCATCCTAACCTATTCCTTACTCTCGCAAACAAGCGTGCTAACCTGCAGTCCGTAGACCCATGTGGGTTGCAACGCAAGCATTTTTAATGCACAATTTTCAGGGCCCACAGCGAATCCCTATGAAGGTATTCTAGTTAATTAGAAGATGGAGGAAACCGGAGAAAACGCATCGCAAGCTGGCAGGATAACTAGAAAACTCCTTTGCACAAGCTAGACCCGAGATCGAACCCGGGACCACAGAGGTACAAGGCGAGTGCTCTAACCACTATATATAGCGGTTAGAGAATTAAAAAATGTCAACAGAGTTTGGAAATACAATCACGATGACAAAATTCTGAGAATTTGGTGAAACGTTTGCGGAAGTGGCCTTCGATCGGAACACATGCGGTACTATACGACCATCGCTTCCTCGACATCTTTTCACGCAAACTCCTATCCAACCAATGCAGTCTTCATTAAATGCATTGAAAAGCGGTGACATCTGAACCACAATTTCACATGTGTTCCAACACAACAGCCGTGTATTACAAGAAACGACATAAAACCACACCTACGCCGATTACAAATAGTAAAATAACACAGTGCACTATATAAACCACTTCAACCCGGAACTGAGAAACACCTCCAACAGGTTCAACATGTGGTGCACATCACTGTTCGGTTATCTTGTTACTCTTCTACTTGTTTTGGGAAGCTGCGATGAGGTCCGCGAAGCTCCACGGTTCGCAAACAGGATGATCCCCGTATTACTACGCCAAGGTTTGTCATTTCT
>JAVBJR010000174.1:0-47868 GCA_031546965.1 Dysgonomonas sp. | reverse complement strand
AAAGCCTATAAAAATAAAAACACATGGCAGAAAAGCCAAATCAATATTTAAATACGGATTAGATTATATTGCTAAAAGATTGTTAAATGCTGAAAATGAAGATGATATAGATATATTTGCTTTTTTGTCATGTACTTAGATAATTTATTCAAATCTTCTCTTATAATAAAAAGCACATTTTTTTCTCCTTTTCCCACCGTATATATGTTAAAAAAAAGAGATTACGGAAAAAATATGGGGTTTCAATATATTACAAATCTATTTATCTAGCAAAAAACTATCACAAATAATAGTGTCTCAGTAACACAAAAAAAAGATGCAAATTAAGTTTTGTGTCATTCTTTGTTTTTAGAGGGTTTGCATATTCTAAAACATAAAGTAGGTACAAAAAAAAGAGGTTGTCATCACGACAACCTACTTCTCAATTATTAACCTTAAATCTAATACTATGAAAAACACGGTGCAAATATAGATATGAATTATTGATATCAAAATAAAATAGAGTAAATTCTACTTAAAAAACCCATATTTTAACTTTGATTATGAAAGACCATGTTAATTAACAGTTCTACTTTTAAAATACTGAATGTTTCATTAATAAAAATAAATCGGTACCAAAACGAGTTATTTAATTGCTTTCGCTCTATGGGTTTAAATATTATCTTTGCACTTTCAAATTTAGGTATAAGCCCCGATAGTTTGCCTATCTCTAGTTGACAATAATTACTGATTTACAATCAGATAATCAATGGAAAAAAGCTTGTACAACGAAAAAGAAGAAAGAAGACATCACTATATGAGCGAATTAGAAGAAGAAATTAGAAGGAGACGCACATTTGCGATTATCAGTCACCCTGATGCCGGAAAAACAACATTAACCGAGAAGTTACTGTTATTTGGAGGAGCGATACACGTTGCCGGAGCTGTAAAATCGAATAAGATTAAGAAAACAGCCACTTCCGACTGGATGGAAATCGAAAAACAGCGTGGTATTTCGGTAGCGACATCCGTTATGGGTTTTGAGTACGACGGGTACAAAATTAATATCCTTGATACACCCGGTCACCAAGACTTTGCCGAAGATACCTATCGCACTCTTACCGCTGTAGACAGCGTTATTATCGCCGTAGATGTAGCCAAAGGGGTGGAAGCACAAACCCGTAAGCTCATGGAAGTTTGCCGCATGCGTAATACTCCCGTGATGATCTTTATAAACAAGATGGATAGGGACGGTAAAGATCCGTTTGACCTTCTCGACGAATTAGAAGAGGAACTTAAAATAAAAGTACTCCCCCTAAGTTGGCCCATCGACAGCGGACAACAATTTAAAGGTGTATACAACATATTCCAAAAGAAACTAGACCTGTATACCCCAAGCAAACAAACGGTAACAGAGTCTGTTGAATTTAGCGATATCAACAATCCCGAACTCGAGAATCATATAGGCAGTTCGCTAGCGAAAAAACTTCGTGAAGATATAGAACTTATAGAAGGTGTGTATCCCGATTTGGATATGGATCGTTACCTTAAAGGACAGGTAGCTCCTGTATTCTTTGGATCGGCTCTGAATAATTTCGGGGTAAAAGAGTTGTTAGACTGTTTCGTACAAATAGCACCATCTCCACGTCCCATAGAAGCAATAGAAAGAGAAGTAGATCCGAATGAAGAAACTTTCACAGGATTTATTTTCAAGATACACGCCAATATGGATCCTAACCATCGGTCGTGTATTGCTTTCGTGAAAATTTGCTCGGGTAAGTTTGAGCGTAATGTCAATTACAAGCATATGCGATTTAATCGCCTGATGCGTTTCTCGTCTCCCACCGCTTTTATGGCTCAAAAGAAAGAGACTGTTGACGAGGCTTATGCAGGCGATATAGTTGGTTTACCTGATACAGGAAACTTCAAAATTGGAGATACGCTTACTTCCGGAGAAAATCTGCACTTCAAAGGATTACCCAGCTTCTCGCCCGAAATGTTTAAATACATAGAGAATGCCGATCCGATGAAGACCAAACAACTTCAAAAAGGTATCGACCAATTGATGGACGAAGGGGTTGCCCAATTATTTACCAACCAATTTAACGGTCGTAAGATTATAGGAACGGTAGGGCAACTTCAATTTGAGGTTATTCAATACCGACTACTTCACGAATATGGTGCACAATGTAAATGGGAGCCTATCAACCTATTCAAAGCATGCTGGATTGAAAGCGATGATGCGGAAGAGATCGAAAACTTCAAAAAAAGAAAGTCCCAATACATGGCAAAAGATAAAGAAGGCAGAGATGTATTTCTAGCCGACTCCAACTATGTGTTGATGATGGCTCAACAGGACTTTAAAAATATACGCTTCCATTTTACGTCGGAGTTTTAAGACATAAGACCCCTCTTCTCTCCAAAAAGTAAAATGTCAAAAAAAGTCTACAAGGATTGTCATTGCAGTCGTAAGGGCAAGGCTCTGCTCTGCCCGCAAAACAGGAGGTTTAATTGAGGGTGGAGTAGAACTCCACCCCTACATCCGAAATACATCATTTTTATTAGATGTATAGAACGTTCTGATTATATACTATCCAAGAAGTCTTTATAAGCTTGAATCTGTTTCTCGGTTAAAGAAGCATTACTGTCTAAATTATCTTTAAACAACGTTTTGTAGAAATTTGGATCGGTGTCGGCTTGCTCTTCCACAAATTCCCTGAAAGTTATATCCTCTTCAATATCTGCGTATTTATCCTGTAACATCTGCAGAGCATTTCCTTTGATCATAGCAGTAAGTTTTAAGTTTATACTTCTCTTTAAAACGATAAATAACTAGTACTTATTAAACAATTTATAATTCTAAATTGTTCTAATCTACAGATTATATATTAATAATCAAATGTTTACAACCTAAAGAATACTGCCATGGCTCAAGAAGATTATTCGTCCAAGACTGATATAGACAGCAGATTGGGAGCTCCCATGAAAAAAAGTGATGGTCTATGTAGTGATAAAAAGAGGTCCGAATCCGAACATTTACATGCTTACCGAGAAGATGTAGATATAAGTGAAGATAACAAAAACATAAAAGCAGAGTAAAATCAGCCAATATCCATATGCTAAAACCGTTCTATTTATCGAAAGTAGAGCGGTTTTATATTTAGTTATTCGGGGCAAAATTAGAGAGCTACTGTTTTTCGGTAAGATATTTCCAAAAACGTTTGGGCATATGCTGACGGTGTAACTTAGGATTGATCCGTTCTTTTATTGTCATCGATTTAAAGTAGCCTTTCCATAATTCCTGAAAAAGTTTCTCATCTTCTGCCATCAGAGCATCATTGAGTTTTCCGGTAAGTAAATGTTCATCGTCGGTTAGCGTTATTTCGATTACAGTCTTTAGATCATAGTAAAACCCGTATTTACGTTTCAAGTCATACACCACCCACCGTTGATCCGAAAACCGATCTTTCAGATGATCTATTGTCAATGGAAGAGCATTATAAATGGGCGACACAGGTGCAAAATAAATACCATCGGCAGCTTTCTGAAAACGGATAAACTGTTTCAGATACTGCTCTTCCTTTGCTACCTTTTTTGCCATTTGATGAATTTGAAAAACATCTTCGTCGCCAAAATTCATTTCAATAGAATGGGTATTATCAAACACCTTACAGATGTATCTGAACAATAAACTGTCACTCGTCTCTTCTTCCGAAAGCCACACATAGTGGAGCATATTACAAGCCGTCTTCGATAATTTTTTTTGTAAGGAAGCCCATACCCGTGTCGACTTATCTTCCTGTGTGACAACCATATAACTTTCGTCCATAAACATAGGGGCAATGCTTCCCTCCTCCAATATTTTATCGGGGAAAGTTTTTCTACTGTACGCATCAAAAACGGCAGTGAGAAGTCCTTCGAATGTTTTGTCGTAAAAAAAGACGGTCATATTTCAAGTTACGAGTTACAGGTTACGAGTTACAAGAAAAAAGAAAAAAGAAAAAAGAGACCAATGTAGGGGTGGGGTTCTGCCCCACCCTCAAGATTCATTTCATTGCCAATAAATATTCCCGTTTTACGGGCAGAGCAGAGTGCCTCTACATCGAAATGTATCAATCAGGAAAAATTATCGAAAGCTGTTGCTGATCGTCTTTTTTCTTCTTGGGTTCGGTGAGTATTTTGCGAAGAAATTCGGGCTTTACCTCATTAATAGTATTCATCGCCAGTTCATTGCAAGTAATAAAATATTGAGCCTTTTTCATCACAATACCCATTTTTTTCAATTGAGAAGCATTCAACTTACCATACCTTCGGGAAGTTATAATAAGCTTTGCAGACTTCACCCCTATACCGGGAATACGAAGAATCAACGCATAATCTGCCTTATTTACATCCACCGGAAACATTTCGGGATGACGTAAAGCCCACGATAATTTCGGATCTATTTCGAGATCTAAATCGGGGTAAGCATCATCCACAATCTCATCGGCTCTGAACTGGTAAAAACGCATCAACCAGTCGGCTTGATACAATCTGTTCTCACGCACCAAGGGAGCTTGTTTCAATGCAGGCAAACGGTTGTCGTAACTATTGACAGGAATGAACCCCGAATAATAAACGCGCTTCATACTCGGGCGTTTGTACAGTTTTGAAGACAAAGTGAGTATATCCTTATCGGTTTCGTTGGTTGCACCCACAATCATTTGAGTACTCTGTCCGGCAGGAACAAAGCGAGGAGCCGAACGAAATTTCTGCCGCTCTTCGATACTTTGGAGCATGCCTTGCTGAATAAACCGCATGGGCTGATATACACTCAAGTGGTCTTTTTCGGGGGCAAGTAATTTCAAATTATTTTCGGTGGGAATCTCTATATTAACGCTCATACGATCGGCATACATACCGGCAGCATTTACTAGCTCTTGACTGGCTCCGGGAATACTTTTCATGTGGATATACCCATTGTATCGATGAATGGTGCGCAGTTCTTTAACCACTCGCACCATACGTTCCATCGTATAATCGGGGTTGTTGATAACCCCCGAACTGAGAAATAACCCCTCGATATAATTGCGACGATAAAATTCGATAGTCAAATCTACTAACTCTTCTACCGTAAAAGTGGCTCGCCTAATATCGTTACTCCGCCTGTTGATACAATAGGCACAATCGTAAATGCAATTATTGGTGAGCATTATTTTGAGTAACGACACGCACCTGCCGTCTTCGGTAAAGCTGTGACAAATGCCCATGCCTCCGACCGTATTTCCTATACCGCCCGGAGCATTCTTCCGGACAGTACCACTCGAAGAGCAAGATACATCGTACTTGGCTGATTCGGCTAGTGTTTTTAACTTTTCGAGTACATTATCATTCATCGTACTACAAAGAAAATTATTTCAAATGAGACATTTGCTCAAAAAATATTAAAAGCCATATATTTGTTCAAAACACACACATAACTCTAATAATAAATAACATACAGAATGAGACCAATAAGAATATGATAATAATCTATTGATTATTTTTCAACCACTCCTGACGACGCTGATCAGGCAGCTGTGTTACTTTAAAATTCTCAAATTTTGCATTAAACCCATCGCCATCCGGGCTTGCAGCCATCAAACCAACCATCACAGGGACATTGTCTTGAAGAGGTGCATTACGTATCATAATATAGCTTTTATCGTCATACGAATAAAAAAACTCTACTGCATCGAGTCTTCTTACTGCTTTGATCCAAATAAACGAAGGTGTTTTATCTAATTGAATAACACTCCAGTCACTTTTCTTATTGGTAACTACCGCACTTACGTTGAATTTATTATCTACAAATTCAATACCTGCTTTTATCCATCTCTCTTGGTCGATACGAAGCATTAAACCCATTTGATCGAATCGGTTTTTATAATCTCCAGTAATTTTTACTTTTACTTCAAACTCTCCGCCATAAGTAGCATAATAAAACGGAGCATCGTCTACCGTAAAACCGTAATGAGAAACTCTCCAGTAGTCCGATTTGGGTGTCACCTGCATGTTTAACGTATTGTTTTTCACCTCCCACTTTTCGGGTTCATTAAACCATTGCATTTTCTCTAACGTTTGAGCCATAATAGATTGACCGGCTAATAATACTAGGCATCCTAAGATAGTAATTTTCTTTTTCATTATTTATTTTCTTTGAAATTATTTAAACTTTACAGGGAACGCTGTAGGGGCGAAATATTTTTCGCCCTTACCCCGAATCATATCACCCTACCACATTTATTTTACTTCGTCCGTTTGCCGATTTCAAAACCTGTACCCGGGTGGTAATCCGTTCGGTCATTTCGGCAACGTGAGAAATCACACCAATCTTTCGTCCTTGCGTTTGCAAGTTTTCCAAAGCATCCATAGCGATACTCAAGGTATCTATGTCTAACGAGCCAAAACCCTCATCAATAAATAAGGATTCTATTTTCATCCGGTTAGACGATAAAGAAGAGAGACCCAATGCCAACGACAGCGAAATCAAAAACGATTCGCCCCCCGAAAGCGAGTGCACCGTGCGGATTTCGCCCAACATATCGTTATCCACTACCTGCAAAGCCAAAGTGTCGGGGATACGTTGCAGTTGGTACCGCTTGCTCAATTCCTCTAAATGCTTATTGGCATATACAAGCAAAATATCTAAGGTATAGCCCTGTGCAATGGCTTTAAACTTACCTCCGTCGGCAGAACCGAACAAGCTGTTTAGTTTTTTCCAATTTTCGCAAAGTACCGATTTTTCATTTAATTCTTTTTCGAAGGCTTTTATTCGTTCTTTTCCGGTATGATAGGTCACAAATGCCACCTCTAGCTCGGTAAGCCGTTTGTTTATGCTTGTCGATTTATTTTCGATTTCTGATAACCGTTGAGTCAAAGCTTCTTTATTTTGATCTTCTTCGGGTTTATCGTTTTCTTCGTTATGCTTAGTTCTACGGGTATGACGTTCTTTAAGAGTAGCGTTCAAAGTTAACTCTTTGTTTTTGAAATCGGCGAGAGAGGCTTTTTCTTGTATAATCCAGTCTCTTGATTTAGACATCAGGTCATTCAGTATCTCAGACGAAATTTGATGGTCGTTATGAGTAATCCAATCCTCAACAGATTCTTGCAGAATGACAACTTGCTCCGATTCGGTATTTATCTCACCTTTTAATTGAGATACAAATCCTCCGATTGTGGCATTATCAGATTCTAATTTGTCTCGTTGAGCTCTTAATTCTTCATATTTTAAGGAGAATTGTTTCTGCAAATTCTCAAAATGAGTTTCTATTTCATCCACGCTTTTACCCTCTAAAAGCAAACTTCGCTCATTTGTCAATTCTTGTTGAAAGTGGGTAGCTTTTTTGAATAGTTCTTCTCTTCGGGTATATTCTTCAACTATAGTTTTTAAGTTTTTATTTTCGGATTCTAACTTTAGCGTAGTCGATTCTATGTATTTGGTTCCCACATCCAATCGGTCTTTGCTCTGATTCCACTGGTTTGCTATTTGTATCAGTTCTGTTTGAAAGCTACTTTGCTCCAATCTCACTTTCCAATCGGGTATCTGTTGCAGATAACTTTCTAATTTAGAGACAGCCTCATCATATTGTGATTTGTAATTTTTGATTAAAGTCTCCAATTGAGTTATCTCTTTTTGGATTACTTCTATCTTTTCTTTATCTGCCGTTATTGTTTGCGAGAGCATATTTTTGGCTTGTTCCAACTCTTTTTCTTGAAGGCTGCCTTCACTTTCAGAATCCGCATTTTGTATCGGATGATGGAGGCTTCCACATACTGGGCAAGGTAAATTATCCTCTAATTTTAGGCGTAAAGCCAAAATTTCGCTAGGCAAAAGACGATTGAGTCTATCGTATTCTTGTTCCGATTTTTGCAGCTTTTCTTTTCGAGTTTTTAAGATTGAAAAATTGGTTTCTAAACTGGCTGATGCTTTTATAGATTGCGATTTAGATATTTGTGCATCCTTTAAAAGGCTCACAATCAGGTCTATTCTTGGAACGATTTCTTTGTATGAGTCGTGTTTTTCGAACCATTCATTGAGCGTATTCAATATCTGCTCGCCCGTTTTTAAGTCTTTTCGGAAAGTCTGAATCTGTTGTTCCGACTGCTTCTTCAATTCCGATTGTGTTGCAAATTCTTTCTGCGCCTCGATCTCTTTTTCTTTTCCCGACTGAATTTTAATGTCTAACTCCTTCGCTTTTGCTATATCAGGTTTAGTTGAAGTATATTTCTGCTCATGCTCATCTAACGAGGTCTTTGCAACTAAAAGATTATCACCGGCTTGCTTCAACCGATCGGAGACTACAACTTGTTCTTTTTCTCTTTCAAAAAGAGCCGATTTTTGTACCGATAAATGCTTTTGCTTATTCAAAAGTTCGATATATGTATCCCTTATTTCTTGAGATATATCTATCATCGCAATATACTCGTAACGGGGTTTAGCCTCTTCTATAAGGGCGTGTATTTGCTTTAAATCATTTTCGGCTCGAATAACTTCTTGATTGATTTGTTCGTATTGTTTAATCCATGCCAGCTTTTTATCGGTATCAGACATCAAGCTTTTCAAGGGCTGCAATTCTTTATCAAGAGTTAGTTTCTCTTGAATCAGCAAGTCCAATTCCTCATCAGTCAATAAATGTACATCTTTGATACGCTCATTAATCAGAGTAAGTGATTGTTTAGCTTCATTAGTCCGTAGAAAAATTTGAGACGATATTTTGGAGTAAATTTCCGTTCCCGTAAGCTTCTCCAAAAGTTCGGCTTTGTCGCTCTGCTTGGCTTTGAGGAAAGTCGCAAAATCACCTTGAGCCAATAAAACGGCACGGGTAAACTGATCGAAACTCAACCCGATAAGTTCTACTATTTTCGACAGAATCTCCGTTTTAGTGCCTTGCAATTCGATGCTTGTTAACAAATTATGAAGCCTTACTTCGGTTTTTTGCAAAGCGCCGTCGGCTCGTCCCCGGGCACGACGTACCATCCATCTCGAACGGTATTTATCACCATTCAGAGCCATAAAATCTACTTCGGCATAGCCTTCTATAGTACCTCTACGCAAAATATTACGGCTATCTTTTTGATTGATAGTATTGTCTTGCACATCCTTTATCTGAATATTTTCGCCTGCATTATTGGTACGCGGGGTATCGTCGAACAGCGAGAGGCAAAGGGCATCCAAAATCGTTGATTTGCCTGCTCCCGTACTTCCGGTTATGGCAAATATTCCTGCCGATTTAAGCGGATCGGATGTAAAGTCTATCTCGAAGTCACCCTCTAATGATGCTAGATTTTTTCCTCGTATTGCCAGTATCTTCATAGTTCTACCTCCCTGATTACCGATTGTAAAAGTTTTGCCATTTCGTCGGGCATCTCATTATCATATCTGCTGCGAAAAACTTCTTTTGCCATTTCTAACGGATTTACTGCCTGCAACTCTTCGTAAGTCATTATTTGTTTTTTTCTTTCTCGTCGTGTAGTGATCGCCGCAATACGAGTGAGGCGAACTGATTTTCCTTTTAAAGCCTCTTCTATTTGATGACGCATCGACGGTTCGGGTTCGGTAATCAACACTTTTATTTCGAGATAAGGCGATTGCGTGGTTATTTCGCCATCGGGAAGTTGCTCCAATTCATCCAGTACCTCCGATAAAGATTTGGGTTCTTTGGGCAAACTCATAAGTTTTACGGGTGCAGTAAATTCTATTCTCTCTATATTTTCGACTTTTCCGTCATTCAAATTCAATAGATTGACACCTTGCTTATAATTTTTTTCGGCAAACGACATGGGTAACGGGCTGCCTGCATAGCGTACATTTTCGCGACCCGAAACTTGTTGAGCTTTATGTAAATGTCCTAAAGCAGTATAAACAATGTCCTGTTTATCGAAGACTTCGGGCGAAACACACTCCAAGCCTCCGATAATAGTTCGCTCCGATCGATCATTGTCTGACAACTCCGACCCTGTAGCTTGCAGATGCCCCATTACAATTACGGGATGTTCCGGTGCTTTTATTTTCGATAATTCTTCATAAAGTGCAGTGTACATCGCCGCCACTCCTTTACTATAACTTTCCGAAAGGGGATAATCGCCCTGTCGAAGATAAGGCACAGCAATGCACCAGGCTTCTGTTATTCGGTCTTTCTTTAGAGGTATTAAGAGGTTATTATAGTCTATTTCGCCTTCGGGTGTTCGCTTCACAATCCCCTTTATAGAAACATTCATTTCTTCCAACAAAGGACTGGGGGCTTCGAGACGTCCTGCCGAATCGTGATTACCTGCGACAATTATAATTTGCAAATGAGTATTTGCGATTGAAACCTGACGCAGAAACTGATAGTATAGCTTTTGCGATTCAGCGGAAGGGTTAGGACTGTCAAATATATCACCCGACACAAGCAGAACATCTACCTGATATTCTTTTACTTGCTCCTTGAGCCAATCGAAAAATATTGTGTGTTCTTCTTTGCGGTCGTAACCAAAGAAGTTTTGTCCTATGTGCCAGTCGGCTGTATGGAGAAGTTTCATTGTACTGTTTCTTTTATTGAAGCTTACTTCTTACAAATTTAGTAAAATTACATCCAAACCAGTACCTGTTTAAATTTTAGCATATAGAAAGTTTAATCTATTGCCGTTTACCTACCCTAAAATATCGATCCTATATATTATCTTTGTTAAAGACTTAGGTAATAATCATACATTTATATTGATGGAAGTAAGGGTTTTGCCCAGTGCAAACGCATGTAAAAATATCCCTACTTCGAGAACACCGGTAGGGGCTGGGGTGAGGCGAGATTACTTCGTCGTACCTCCTCTCAATGACGAACTAGAGGTAGACTTTTTAACAGTCTCATCAAATAACGGGTGAAAGATTTTTGACCCCTACAGGTACAGGCTCTAAAACGAAAAAACCATGTAAGTATGTGCTTACATGGTTTTCTATATAATTAGAAATTAAATTCTATTATTCACCGGCAGGAGCTTCGCCGTCTCTTCTTACGACAGGTCTGTCAGGACGAGGAGGACGAGGAAGAAGTGCTTTACGTGATAGTTTTATTTTGCCTGTTTTAGCATCAACATCTACCAGTTTTACTTCTATCATATCGCCTTCTTTAAGACCCGATTCTTCGATGGTTTCGATACGATCCCACGAAAGTTCCGAGATGTGAAGTAAACCGTCTTTTCCGGGAAGGAATTCGCAGAATGCACCATAAGGCATGATTGAGCGAACTTTAGCATTGTATACTTCTCCTATTTCGGGAACTGTAACAATACCTTTGATTCTTGCCATTGCAGCATCGATAGACGCTTTGTTAGTTGCCGATATTTCAACACGACCTTGGTTGTCTATTTCTTCAATGGTAACAGTAGCACCTGTTTCTTCTTGAATACCTTGGATGATTTTTCCACCCGGTCCGATAACTGCACCGATAAATTCTTTAGCAATCATTACCACTTCGATACGTGGAGCATTTGGTTTAAGATCTTCTCTTGGTCCCGATAGAGTTTCTAATACCTTACCTAAGATATGTAAACGACCTTCGCGAGCTTGGTTTAGAGCTTTCTCCAAGATTTCGAACGACAGTCCGTCTACCTTTATATCCATTTGAGTGGCAGTGATGCCGTCTCTAGTTCCACAAACTTTAAAGTCCATGTCGCCCAAGTGGTCTTCGTCTCCCAAAATGTCAGAAAGTACGGCGAAGTTTGTTCCTTTTTTCTCAGAAATAAGTCCCATTGCAATACCTGTTACCGGTTTTTTGATGGCTACCCCTGCATCCATAAGAGCTAGAGTTCCCGCACAAACAGTTGCCATTGAAGACGATCCGTTAGACTCCAATATGTCGGATACGATACGTATTACATATGGATAATTTGCAGGAAGCATGGGTTTCAAAGCACGGTGTGCCAAGTTTCCGTGACCAATTTCGCGGCGACCTACTCCCCTTTGCGGACGAGCTTCACCGGTAGAAAATGGGGGGAAGTTATAATGTAACAAGAAACGTTCTTTGCCGTTGAATAATACATCATCAACAATTTTCTCGTCTAGCTTAGTACCTAATGTAACAGTTGTCAACGATTGAGTTTCTCCACGAGTGAAGACTGCCGATCCGTGTGCTCCGGGCAGATAATCTACTTCTGACCAAATGGGGCGGATTTCGGTAGTTGTACGACCATCCAAGCGTTTTCCTTCATCAAGGATAGAACGACGCATAGCTTCTTTCTCCACATCGTGATAGTAGCGAGAGATCAAAGATCCTTTTTCTGCCAATTCTTCGGGAGTTAAAGTTGCTTTATATTCGTCAACAATTGCTTTGAAGTTGGCAATACGCTCGTGTTTGTTGGTGTTACATGATGCGGCAATAACGTATGCTTTATCATAACATTTAGCCCAAACGTCTTTGCGAAGGTCTTCGTCATTTACTTCATGGCAATATTCTCTTTTTACGGTTGTTCCGCAAAGCTCCATCAATTCGATTTGAGCTTGGCATTGTATTTTAATAGCTTCGTGTGCCACTTTGATAGCTTCGAGCATTTCTGCTTCCGAAACCTCTTTCATTTCACCTTCTACCATCATTATATTATCGATAGTGGCACCCACCATGATGTCCATATCAGCTTGAGCAAGTTGCTCAAATGTAGGGTTTACTACAAATTTACCATCAATACGACCCACTCTCACTTCGGAGATAGGTCCGTTGAAAGGGATGTCCGAAACAGCAAGGGCAGCAGAAGCTGCAAGTCCTGCCAACGCATCGGGCATATCTTTGCCATCCGAAGAGAACATTGTTATAGTAACAAATACTTCAGCATGGTAATTATCGGGGAAGAGTGGTCTTAGTACTCGGTCGACAATACGACATACTAAGATTTCGGAGTCCGAAGCACGTCCTTCTCGTCGAAGGAAACCTCCGGGATAGCGACCTGCCGCAGCAAACTTCTCTTTATATTCAACTTGCAAGGGCATAAAATCTACACCCGGATTTGCATCTTTTGCGGCACACACTGTTGCCAATAGAATGGTATCTCCCATTCGCAGCATTACAGAGCCATCGGCTTGTTTTGCTAACTTTCCTGTTTCTAAGATGATAGACCTTCCATCACCTAAATCGATACTTTTTGTAATCGGTTTAATCATAATTCTTTTTTTCTTCTTAAAATCGCATAAAGTTACTCAAAGTTTTTTAATTATTAACCTGACAGATAGATTAAAGACAACTTTGTAAAAAAAAATGTTTATACTTGTCAGACCATTTTTTAACTTATTTGGTTTACAATCTGTTTACTGTTACTTATAACTATATTATATTTAATTGTATGAAAAAGGAAATAATTTTTTTATCATTTGCATTTGCCTTATTTAGTTGTACGAGTAAATCTCAACAAGGTAGTACAGCAACCAAAGGATCGGACACCTTGACCATAGAGGACATGGGGTACAATGGCATGACTTTGTTCGATTACAAAGGTGTATATAAAGGTGTTTTACCTACGGCTTCGGGAAGTGGTATGGCTGTAACAATACAATTGTTGGACAGTACCTATAACAAGAAGGTTGTTTATGTAGGGAAGGGAGACAAAATTTTTGAGACAAAGGGTGCGTATTCGTTGAATAAAGAGGATAATACCATCACTTTGAAAGGAGACGATAAGCCTAACCAATACCTTGTTGGCGAAAATACTTTAACTCAACTCGATATGAGCGGGAAGAAGATTGAGGGTGAAATGTCTAAAGAATATATTTTGAAAAAATAACAGCCCCATCAAGCCCCACCCGACCTACCCAAAAGGGAGGAGTAGCACCCTCTCTGTGTGTCCTCCCCTTTGGGTAGGTCGGGTGGGACTCTTTAATCTTGGCAATATCTCAAAGCTAAATAAGCGATAGTTCCCACTGATGTTTTTAGAGCCTCTTCGTCAATCAGAAATGTTGGGGTATGTAATCCTGTACATTGCTGACTGCCAATAACTCCATATCTATAAAAGGTAGTAGGATAGAGTTGTGAGAAAAAGCCAAAGTCTTCGGCGGTCATTCTTTTGGGCAAACCTTTTACCTTATCTTCTCCCAAATATTCAATTGCAAAGGCTTTTGCCATTCGGGTGACTTCTTCATCGTTATGGGTGCAGGGGTAACCATCGTATATCTCGATATCGCATTCGCAGCCATATGCTTGGGCTGTATGGATAGCAATGTCGTGTATGATGGGTTTCAGTTTGGTTCTTTCCTCTTCGTCCATACAACGAAGCGAACCCGCAAGAGTTACTGTGTTGGGTATAACGTTAGTTGCACCATCGGCAATAAATTTTCCGAACGACAGCACACATGGTTTAAACGGATTAGATCGTCTGCTCACAATCTGTTGCATGGCTACCACCAATTGAGAGGCAGCCAATACTGTATCGTTAAGGTCTTGAGGAATGGCTCCGTGACCTCCCTGTCCTTTTATTTTTATGTGTACCTCGTCTGCTGAAGCCATAATTGTACCGGGTTCAAAACCCACAGTACCTACGGGATAATCTATGTAAGCATGTTGTCCGATAATTATATCGGGCTCATAGGTATCAAATATTCCATCTTTTAGCATGAGGCTTGCTCCTCCGGGATGCTTTTCTTCTCCGGGTTGAAAGATAAAGAGGATTGTTCCTGCAAATTGATCCTTCATTTCGTTGATAATCTTTACTGCACCCAATAGGCTTGCTATATGCGTATCGTGTCCGCAGGCGTGCATAACACCATCGTTTGTAGATTTAAAATCGATGTCGTTTTGCTCCATTATGGGTAGTGCATCCATATCGGCACGTAGGGCAATTGTTTTAGAAGAAGGTTTTGAGCCTTTTATATATGCCAAGATGCCGTATCCTCCAATTTTGTTTCGATATTCTACTCCCCATTCCTGTAGCTGTTTTTCGATGTATAATGAGGTGTTTTTTTCCTCAAAAGACAATTCGGGATATTGATGCAGATGCTTGTAATGGGCTACTGTATCGTCGTGATATTTTTTGACCTTTTCGGTAACGATGTCTGCTAAATGTTCGGACATAAATTTAATTATTACGTTGTTTTCGACTGTAGGGGCAGACCAAGGCAAACGCATCAAAAAAACATCCCTGCTTCGAGGACGGCTGTAGGGGCGTATTGCATACGCCCGAAAATAAAAAATAATGCCGGGCGTAGGCAAAACGCCCCTACAGCGTTCGATAATAAAACTGAATCAATTTTCAGGTGTTTGCCTCTACAACCCCAATTAATGGTACTAGGGTCTGCGCCTCTAAAATTACAAAATATATTACTTTCTAAGTATGATATTACGCAAAAAGTTATTCAAGTATAATTTATCTGCAAAACTTATTTTGTGATATAGAGGTAAGTATTGTACTTTTGCAAAGCACCTAAAATATAAAAAATGATTATAAAAGATGCTAAGTTTGTTATAAGTAATACCGATTATAAGCAATGTCCGGCAGACGGTAAGCCCGAATATGCGTTTATCGGTAGATCTAATGTAGGGAAATCGTCCCTTATCAATATGATTACCAATCATAAGGGGCTGGCTATGACATCGTCTACGCCCGGAAAAACCCAATTGATAAACCATTTTATAATAAACGATGAGTGGTATTTGGTCGATCTTCCCGGATATGGATATGCTCAGAGAGGTAAAGAAGGTAGGGAAGCCATTCGCATAATAATAGAAGATTATATTCAGAATAGAGGCGATCTTACCAATTTGTTTGTGTTGTTAGACAGCCGTCATGAGCCACAGCTAATTGATTTGGAATTTATGGAGTGGTTGGGCGAAAACGATATTCCCTTTGCGATAGTTTTTACCAAAATAGACAAGCTAAGCAAATCGAAAGCCAAAGAAAATATTGGAAAATATACTGATAAGTTAGAAGAGACTTGGGAAGAATTGCCTCCTATATTTATCACTTCCTCCGAACACCGTATTGGTGCCGAAAATATTTTGGATTATATAGAAAAAATAAATAAGGAACTAAAGCATAGAAAATAAATAGGAGATGAATCCCCAATACATGCAGCGAGCCATCGAATTGGCAGAAAATAGTATAAAAAATGGCGGAGGACCTTTTGGTGCTGTTATTGTAAAAAATGGACAACCGGTAGCCGAAGGTTCTAATTGTGTGACATTGGATAACGACCCTACGGCTCATGCCGAAGTAACCACTATCCGTAAAGCCTGCAAAGAACTCAAAACATTTGACTTGAATGGCTGCGAAATATATACTTCGTGCGAACCTTGCCCCATGTGTTTATCGGCTATATATTGGGCACGTATCGACCGTATTTACTATGGATGCAGTAAAGACGATGCCAAAAATGTAGGTTTCGACGATTCGTTTATATATCAACAAATAGAGTTGAAACCCGAACAAAGAAGCATTCCGTCTACTCAAATACTCCACGAAGAAGCCTTATCGGCTTTCAGGATGTGGGAAGAAAAAGATGATAAAATAGAATATTGAAAGTATTTATTAGGCATAAGCTTTTTGTTGCTTTTATCAGAGAAATAATTAATGGTTATCTGTTACCTCTTTTTTAGCAATAAGATACCGTTTTTTTTTATTATCATGTAGATGGTAAAACCTATTTATTTGATGACATAAAGAAATAAAATGGCTGAAAATAGAGACTGATTTCGTTTTTGCAGTGTCGTTTTCAAATATATTTATTAAATTTGGAGTTCTTAGTCAACAAAGTCATTTTATATAATATTATATTAAATACTTATTGTTATTTAATAATGAAATAAAAAGGTCTGAGACCTTAAAACCAGAATAGAAAAGAACGATATCAAATTCTTGCAAGTATGAAAAAAATCAATTTTAGCGCAGGTCCCTCAATTTTACCACAACAAACAATCGAAGAAACAGCAAAAGCTATTTTAGATTTCAATTCGTCTACATTATCTCTTATGGAAGTTAGCCACAGAGGTAAAGATTTTATCGCTGTAATGGACGAAACGATAGCGTTGTTCAAAGAATTATTGAATATACCTGAAGGCTATTCTGTCGTATTTTTAGGAGGAGGTGCCAGTTTGCAATTCTGCATGGTTCCTTTCAACCTGTTAGAGAGAAAAGCAGCTTACCTAAATACAGGTACATGGGCTAGCAAAGCTCTCAAAGAAGCAAAACTATTTGGGGAAGTAGTAGAAGTGGCAAGCTCTAAAGCCGACAACTTCTCTTATGTTCCTAAAGATTATACAATTCCTGCTGATGCGGATTACTTCCACATTACAACCAATAATACAATTTTCGGGACAGAGTTACATGTCGATTTAGATTCGCCTGTGCCTTTGGTTGCCGATATGTCTTCTGACATATTCTCGCGTGTAATAGACGTATCTAAATATGGTCTTATCTACGGTGGAGCACAAAAGAATCTTGCTCCTGCAGGTTTGACTTTCGTAATCGTAAAAGACGAAATCTTAGGAAAAGTATCTCGTAAGATACCAACCATGTTAGATTACAAAACACACATCGAAAACGAATCGATGTTTAATACACCTCCCGTAGTGCCTATTTATGCTGCTATGCAAACTCTTAGATGGTTGAAAGCCAACGGTGGAGTGCCTGCAATGGAGAAAAAGAACAAAGAAAAAGCGGCTATATTGTATGCCGAAATAGACAGAAACCCACTGTTCGTTGGTACTGCTGCCAAAGAAGACCGTTCGATAATGAATGTATGCTTTGTAATGGCAAAAGGTCACGAAGAAAAAGAAACTGATTTTGCAAAATTTGCATCAAGCAAAGGTCTCGACGGACTCAAAGGTCACCGCTCGGTTGGTGGATTTAGAGCTTCTATTTACAATGCTATGCCTATCGAAGGTGTTCAGGCATTAGTAGATGCAATGAAAGAATTTGAAAAACAATAATCTAATATGCCAATATCTTAATGTGCCAATTTGTTAATAAATTATTTAAATATTGGCATATCGGCATATCGAAAAAGTATCTTATTAAAGAAATAACATGAGTATAAAAGTATTAATAGCAACTGATAAACCTTTTGCGGCAGAAGCAGTAAAGGGAATAAAAAGTGTAATAGATGAGGCAGGATACGAACTAGTTCTGCTCGAAAAATATACAGAACAAAAACAACTTTGGGATGCTGTAGCTAATGTAGATGCTGCAATAATCCGTAGTGATATTTTCGATAAAGATGTTTTTGCTGCTGCTAAACAACTCAAAATAGTTGTGCGTGCAGGAGCAGGATTCGATAATATCGATTTGGAGGCTGCGACCGCTCACGGAGTATGTGCAATGAACACGCCTGGACAAAATGCAAATGCAGTTGCCGAACTTGCTTTCGGGTTGGCAGTGTATGCCGTACGTAATTTCTATAATGGAACATCGGGCACAGAGTTGTTGGGTAAAAAACTGGGTATTCATGCTTACGGAAACGTAGGACGTAATGTTGCTCGCATAGCCAAAGGATTTGGTATGGAAGTATACGCTTTCGATCCTTTCCTTTCGGCAGAAGCCATCGAAAAAGAAGGTGTAAAAGCAGTGAAAACAGTTGAAGAATTATACTCGACTTGCGAATTTGTTTCGGTACATATTCCTGCAACTGCTGACACTAAAAATTCGATCAATTACAATTTGTTGAGTAAGCTACCTAAAAAGGCAGTATTAATAAATACAGCTCGTAAGGAAGTAATCAATGAAGCCGAAATTGTGAAATTGATGCAAGATCGTACCGATGTGAAGTATGTGACTGATATCATGCCTTCGAATCACGAAGAAATGGCAGAAAAATTTGCAGGAAGATACTTCTCTACTCCTAAAAAGATGGGTGCTCAAACTGCGGAAGCTAATACCAATGCAGGAATCGCAGCAGCTAATCAGATCGTTGATTTCATTAAAAACGGAAACGATCGTTTTAGAGTGAATTAAGTAATATCTTACATATTTAGCAAACGAGGTTATTTTATTAAAATAATCTCGTTTTTATTGCGTTTATTGTCGAATTGAAACTTCATTGCTACCATTCCAGTATCTCCCTTGAATACCCGGATAACTTCTTACTGGTGTATGATGCGCTTTCTTCCTTCTTAAAACCTAATGCTCTTATTTGTTGGTAATATTCTATGATATCAGAATTTTCTTTATCTCTATATTCGATTTTATTATAATAAATACCCTCAGAAAAATAATAATGCCCATTGTGGGTCGAAAATTGAATATTAAATTTTTCTTTTAAAATTTTGGCTTCATATTTTCCTTTTTTCTTAGATTGGCTTTTGACTGCTAGGTTTTCAATCAAGTCCATATTGATAGAGTTGATTGTTGTATCGTTAGTATTAATGTAAAATGTGAGATGCTTTGTTTGTTTTGAGTTTTTATTTGGGCTACAATCCAAGATAAATACTTCGTTGTCCGAAAAATTCGATAATTTTACTTGGTAGTCTTCCTTTATAGTATTACGCATATGGATTAAGTGATACCATGCATAAAAATCCTTGTCTTTCAATCTGTCCAATTGTGTTGAGCCTTGTTTCTCTAAATCAATTAAACTTAGAATATAAGGTAGTTTCTCTTTAGTTGATTTTGAATCTGTCAATATTGCGGAATATTTGAGATTATTTTTTTTAAATTGTTGATTATCTGCCGTATTATATTGTAAGATTCCGGTGTATTCTATTGGGTATTCTTTGCTTAATTTCTTTTTGGTATTTAATATTGCTTTCTGTAAAATATCATTGGCATTTATAGGGGTAATTATTACTTCATCTAATACTATTAGTTTAGGGCTTAATCGTATTGTTTTTGAACTTATTACATCAGATATCCTTAATGTTGTTTGATCATACCCTAAGCAAATAATATGTAATGAATCCGTAGTACTAATCATCCGTGTATTCAATTCTATTAAACCATTCGGATCACTAAAAAGAATTTGATTTTGTTGATTTAAGTCTGTATATTGTATTAAAACCCCTTCAATCGGAAATTCATTAATGTCATTGATAATTTTAGGGGACACATTCTGCGCCCACAATAATTGTGGCAGAATAATAAATAATAAAAGAAATTTTCTATATAGTATCATGTTCCTTTAAATATTGTATAGATTATCACAGAGGAGGGAATGCCTCCTCTGTATTTGTACCTATTAGAAATAGAATCCAAAACCATCTCCATCAGAAAAGAAATGATCTTTTACCCAATCCCATGCTTTAGAAAAAATACTACCTCCTTGAATTTCTAATAATTCTTGATTTGTAAGTTCTTGTACCCCGAGTTCATTTAAATTTTTCATAATGATAAAAGTTTAAATTAAGTAATAATGTTATTCTGTAAAGTCAACCGGTTTAACTTTATAACATCAAAGATATTATCCTTCCGTCTAAAAATAGAGACGGAAGTAAAAAAGTTATATCCACTTAATATTTTTCTTACGTCAACTTCATCTTCTATTACCCTATATTACAGTGGAGGCTTAAGTGTTTGGGTTCTTGTATTTCTCCATTTCCGAATGACCAGTTTTGTCTTCCGTCATTCTCTAGCAATGTGATAATTATATTGTTTTTGGTAATTTCCGTTGAACCGGCAATTCTCTCAGCAATCTCTTGGTATAAACCTCTTTTTTGTTCTAGAGTTCTACCATGTCCGGCAATAATCTGGATAAACAGAATGTCGGAGGTGTGGGCTATGTACAAATAATTTTCAGGAAATTTTATTTGATGAGATTCCAACTCTTCAATAATATGAAAATAGTCATTTTCAGGAATATTAAATTGTTGCATGAGTGAGTGATGAACCGCAATCGAAATATTGCTTTTTGTTTCCTGCGAAAGTTTTTTCGGTAAACTTATTCTTACAAATGGCATAATATATATTTTTTTTTAGAATTTTCTGATAGTGAAAATACTAAAACAACGATATGCTTCAATTAGTTTTTCGACTCTATGTAAATTCGGTAAACTTCTTGTTGCTGATAGTGCCAAAAACTGTCAATTCAATCTACTGATCTGCTTTACACCCTTTACAGTCCTTAATTTTTTCATCAAACTTTCAAGGGTATTGGTGTCTTGTAGTGTCACCGATAAATTGCCTTGAAACAATCCATCGTTTGAATCGATGCTTATCGAACGGAGTGTAATTCCCTGTTCCTTAGATATAATAGAGGTGAGATTGGTTACAATGCCAATATCGTCGGCACCCACCACACGCAGTATGATGGTGTAAGACGAACCCGATTTTCCCGACCAACGGGCAGGGATCACCCGATAACCAAACCGCGAGAACATATCATGCGCATTGGGGCAATTAGTACGGTGGATTTTGATCCCTTGCGACGAAATGAAACCAAACACATCATCACCATAAATAGGGTTACAGCATTTAGCCAAAGCATAGTCTATCCCTTTCAAGTCTTTGTCCAATATCAGAGCATCTGTAGACTTATCGGTACTTTGAGACGTGGTAGGGCTTGGAATTGTGTACCCCTCTGCACTAATCAACTCATGTTTATCATGAATTTCGGTTTCCCGTTTCTCCAATTCGAGGTATTGGTCGATAACCGTGTTTACATCCAATGTTTCTTGTGCTATTTTAATATAGAAGTCGGTAACTGTCTTAAAGCCGTTCTTCTTTATTAGGCGCATCATAATGCCTTCGTCTTCGTCTATTTTTCTGTTTTTGAATCGGCGTTTAAGAAGCTCTTTGGCATATTCTACCTGTTTGTTCGATTCTTCTTTTAACTGTTGGCGGATCTTATTTTTTGCCTTTGTAGTTGTTACAAAGTTCAGCCAATCTTGTTTGGGCGACTGATTGGCAGAGGTCATTATTTCGATCTGATCTCCACTATTGAGTTTGTGGCGTATAGACACGTTTTTGCCGTTCACTTTACCTGATACGCAGGTCGATCCTAATTTGGTATGTATCGAAAAGGCAAAATCGAGGATGGTAGCTCCCTTGGGCAATTTATGCAGATCGCCTTTGGGGGTGAAAACATAAATTTCATCCTCATAAATATCGAGTTTAAAATCTTCAAGTTTTTCGTTATTAGCTACATTTTTGTTCTCTAAAGTTTCTCGTAAAGTAGTTAGCCAATCGTCGATATTCGATTCGCTTTTCACCCCTTTGTATTTCCAGTGTGCAGCCAAACCCCGTTCGGCAATTTCGTCCATTCGGCGGCTTCTAATCTGCACTTCTACCCACCTCGACTGGGGTCCCATCACCGTAATGTGCAGAGACTCATAACCATTGCTCTTTGGTATCGATAGCCAATCTTTCAGTCTTTTAGGATTGGGTTGATACAAATCCGTTACAATAGAATAGATCTGCCAACATTCGGCTTTTTCTTTGGGTTGTGGCGAATCGAGTACTATACGGATAGCAAACAGGTCGTATATCGATTCGAATTCTACCTTTTGCTTTTTCAGTTTATTGTTTATCGAAAAGATCGATTTTACCCGTCCTTTTATATCGTATTTAAGCCCTGTTTCTTTTAGTTTTTCTTCGAGAGGAGCTATAAATTCGGCAATATATTGATCTCGTACGACTTTACTTTCATTTAATTTTTGAGAAATATAATCGTATATCTTTCTATCGGTATACTTTAGATACAGGTCTTCGAGTTCCGATTTTATATTATACAGTCCCAATTTATGTGCCAAGGGTATGTAAATGTAAGACGACTCTATGGAAAGTTTTAGCCGGGTAGCTTCATCAACTTCATTGGCTGTGCGCATCAAATACAATCTGTTGGCAATCATAATCAATATTACCCTCATATCTTCGGCAAAGGAGAGTAACAGTTTTATGTAGTTTTCAGATTCTAAGGATGTTCTATTGGCTTCGAGATCGTTTATTTTCATTAAACCCTTCACAATATCGGCAACTTCAGGATCAAAAGTTTGCTTTATCTGTTCTATGGTAACTATTTTGTTTACAGCCGGTCTGTACAACAAGTTGGCTATTACGGCAGCTTTTTTGAGACCGATTTCCGAAACAACAATCAGTACCGTATTTAATACAGTAACAAGGTGGTAGTATTTATTGTCGTCTGCCTTATAGATGCCCTGTGATATCCCTTTTTTGACTATCGACCTCAAAAAGGACACTTCGGGAGGGGTGATTTGTAATTTTTTTGTTTGTGCAGACAATTGGAGCAACAGAGACTTGAATGGGTCTTCTTGTGCAATATGATCTTTCATTGCTTATACAGATTACAATTTATCCTAAAACATGAGGTCTAAGACCTTTTTATGATTCCGGTAGATATTTTTGTATGATATATACCCGAATGTAAAAATAATATTTTCATTCCAATTGTGGTTTGGTTTTTAGCCTTTTATTTCAATTTTACCAATTATTGAACTTTTTGTTTTTTCTCCACGGGAAAACATTTGTACCTTTGAGTAAATTATTTATGATATGAATGCTGACAAAATACACCGATTAGAAAAGAATGAAAAATTCAAAAGAAAGTTTTATTCAAAAGATATTTGGAAGAATTATGCTATAGTTCCACCTTCGTTGATAATCTTCGTGGCGTTGTTTGGCTCTATCTATCTTTTCAACTTGGACTTATTGGTTAGCCTGTATATTATCCCTTTTGTTGTTTTATTGGTATTGGGAACCGTTTGGTTAAAGGCTACCCGTAAATATCTTATCAATCAAAAAATATCAGAAAATCAGACATTTGTTATTTGCTTGGTTATTCCGTTGATGAAAAAAGATGGAAAAACGATTATGATATTTTCGACTAAAAATAACAGACTTAATAAATATTATTTAGAGAAAGAGAAAAAAGAGATTTTGGAGAGATTTAATGATGATCCAAATTATTTGGATTTTGAATCTTCTAGAAAAATATTGCAAATGATTGCTGATACAGAGGTTATTGCAATATACCCTTCGTTTTTAGACAGAATTTTGAACAAAAGTGGTGATTTATCTGTTAATAAGTATATCGTATTTGATAATTCGGAGAAGATCAGATATATAGCATCTCGTCAGCTAGAGAGTTTTTCTTGAGAAAAAGTTGTTAAATATTGATTTGTTTATATCTTATTTGTTGAAAAATATTGTTTTATAAATTTCTCTTCTTATCTTTGCAGCGAAATCGTGATTTTCGTTAAATATTCACGTGTATTATAAAGTTAATGTATGTTAAGTTTAGGTTTCAAGATAAAAAAAAGTTTAGTGGTATTGTCTCTTTTACTGCTAATTCCATTTGTTGCTAATTCGGTTCCCGGAGGTTTTGCTGCTCCAACAAGTTTCCTGCCTATGGAGGATGCTTTTTCGACAGCTCGCACTACTCCCGAATTTGTGAATGAGAATATTAAGCCTTACAGACAGTCGTTCAATTTAGGAACTCAGACGTCTCGAAACGGTTATATCAATTTTACGTCAACCGATATACTTGCGTTCATATTTTTGGCAGGCATATATTTGATGTTCGCTAGACGCGATGCGGAATCAAGAAATGCCTCTTTTTAAGAGTTTCGTAAAAAATAATTAAGATTTTATTTATTCTAATATATAAAAGCAAGCCTCTTTAGGTTTGCTTTTTTTGTTATATCCATATATCAATAGAAGATATCTTTTCTATATTTGTGTTGTATTAATCCTAAATAGATTTTTTATGCACCACACGTTTACAGAAAAAGATATTGCCAAGTTGAATGCTCAAGGAGTAGATGCAAAAGATGTTCAAAAACAAATAGATCGCTTTAAGACAGGTTTTCCATTTTTGGAGATCGTGAATTTTACGACCAATGAAAAGGGCATTACACTTTTTTCTACTGCAGAGTCCGATAAATATATAGGCGTATGGGATGAATATGCACAATCGCAGTGTTCTATATTGAAATTTGTGCCCGCATCGGGTGCTGCAAGTCGGATGTTTAAGGATTTGTTCGAGTTTCTACAGGGTAAATCCGAATTTCCGGACAGTGACTTTACTAAGACTTTTTTCGCTAATATCCGGAAGTTTGCCTTTTTTGATGACCTGAATACCAAATGTATCAGTCAAAAAGGACAGGATGTGGGTTCTTTGATGGCAGACAATAAATACAAGGATGTAATAGAAATTTTTCTTCTGAAAGATGGTTTAAACTATGGTAGTTTACCTAAGGGATTGCTTAAGTTTCACGCTTATCAAGATGGTAACAGAACTCCTGTGGAGGAGCATCTTGTGGAAGGCTCTTTGTATGCCAAATCGGCTAGAAGAGAGGTTAATCTGCATTTTACCGTTTCTCCCGAGCATCGCAAATTATTTGCAAAACTAGTAGCTTTAGTCTCTAGTGATTATGAAAAAAAACTTCAAGTAAAGTTTAATATTGGTTTTAGCGAACAGAAGAAAAAAACAGATACAATTGCTGTTGATGAAATGAACCAGCCATTTCGGGATGGAGAAGATTTATTGTTTCGTCCGGGAGGGCATGGTGCATTAATCGAAAATTTGAACGATCTTTCGGCTGATGTTATTTTTATAAAAAATATAGATAATGTAGTTCCCGATAAATTTAAGGAAAACGAAGCCTACTATAAAAAGCTACTTGCCGGATACTTAGTGTATCTGCAAAGTCGCATCTTTAAATATCTAGAATCAATAGAA
Organism: Dysgonomonas sp.; assembly: GCA_031546965.1. GTDB lineage: Bacteria > Bacteroidota > Bacteroidia > Bacteroidales > Dysgonomonadaceae > Dysgonomonas_A. The sequence goes on along the minus strand of JAVBJR010000174.1, from coordinate 22,289 downwards.
TCCGGGGGGTATTCTAGAGAAAAACTGTTGGAAATACTTCACTTTTTGCAAGATGAACTTCATGTGAAAAATCCGGATACTAAATTCTTAGAGGATGCCGAGCTTGTTTTGTACTTGCAGAAAAAACTGAATCGCCCTATCCGGGTTTGCGGAATGGTCAAGAATGTTGGAGAAGCGGGCGGAGGTCCATTTTTTACAGTAAATGGAGACGGTACTGTTTCTTTGCAGATATTGGAGAGTTCGCAGATTGATTTGACTGATCCACACAAAAAAGATTTATTTAATAAAGGAACTCATTTTAATCCGGTTGATATCGTATGTGGTGTAAAAGATTTCAAGGGCAATAAGTTCGATTTGACCACATTTATTGACGAAAATACAGGCTTCATCAGCAGTAAAACGAAAGAGGGACGAGCACTGAAAGCTTTAGAATTACCGGGTTTGTGGAATGGAGCTATGTCTGACTGGAATACAGTTTTTGTAGAAGTTCCTTTACCTACATTCAATCCGGTCAAAGGGGTTAATGATTTATTGCGAAAAGAGCATCTTTCTTAGGGGGCGTCTGGACGCTTTATTTAGAGTGAATCATTCTTTTGTTTATGTTTATTTTGTTTAAAATATATTTATCTTTATATTTGTGGCTTAAAAAGATCGCAAATAGGTGATTTTAACAGAATATCGAATGGGAAAAATAGCGTTAATAACAGGTGTTACTGGACAGGATGGAGCGTATCTAGCTGAATTCCTGATAAAAAAAGGATATACTGTTCATGGAATAAAAAGGAGATCTTCTCTCTTCAATACAGATAGAATTGATCATTTGTATCAAGATCCTCATGAAAATCATAGAGATTTGATTCTTCATTATGGAGATATGACCGATAGTATGAATCTTACGAGAATAATCGGAGAGATTAAGCCCGATGAGATTTATAACTTGGCAGCAATGAGCCACGTTAAAGTTAGTTTTGATATTCCCGAATATACTGCAAATGCAGATGGTATAGGTACATTAAGATTGCTGGAGGCTGTTCGTCTTCTAGGATTGACTGACAAAACTCGTATTTACCAAGCATCAACTTCGGAGTTGTATGGTTTAGTGCAAGAGATTCCTCAAAAGGAAACTACGCCTTTCTATCCAAGAAGTCCATATGCTGTGGCTAAAATGTATGCTTATTGGATTACCGTGAATTACCGTGAAGCTTATGGCATGCACGCTAGTAATGGTATTCTGTTTAACCACGAATCTCCTCTTAGAGGTGAGACTTTTGTTACAAGAAAGGTTACTAGAGCAGTTTCTCGGATAGTTTTAGGACTTCAAGATAAAGTGTTTATGGGGAACTTATCAAGCAAAAGAGATTGGGGGCATGCAAAGGATTATATCAAGGCAATGTATTTGATTTTGCAACAAGATACTCCGGACGATTATGTAATCTCTACAGGCATAACAACCACAATACGCGATTTTATTAAAATGTCGTTTAAAGAAGTTGGTGTAACTGTTGATTTCAAAGGCGAAGACGAGTTGGAACAAGGTTTTATTGCAGATGTTGACGATGTTACATTCTCGGCTAAAATAGGACTCGAATACTTGGCAGGCTTCAAGAAAAGAATAGGAAGTTCTGTTGTTGGTGTAGATCCTGCATACTTTAGACCTACAGAAGTTGACATCTTGATTGGAGATAATACAAAAGCCAAACAAAAATTAGGCTGGGAGCCTTCTTACGATTTGAACGGGTTGTGTGAAGATATGATGAATCATGATGTAACCTTGATGAAAAAAGAAGAGTTCTTGAGAAAGGGTGGCTATAATATTCTTAATTATTTTGAGTAAAGGATGATTGATAAATCGTCGAAGATATATATCGCAGGACATAGAGGGTTAGTAGGATCGGCTATCTTGAATAATTTAAAGAGTAGAGGATATACTAACTTCGTCTTACGAACACATAGCGAATTGGATCTTAAAGATCAATTGGCTGTAGCTCGGTTTTTTGAAGACGAAAAGCCTGATTATGTGATTTTAGCAGCGGCTAAAGTGGGTGGAATTGTTGCCAATAACAAATATAGAGCCGATTTTATTTATGAGAATTTGATGATTCAAAACAATGTAATTCATCAAGCTTATCTAAATAATGTAAAAAAGCTCGTATTTTTGGGAAGTACTTGTATATATCCGAAAGAGGCACCTCAGCCAATGACGGAAAATACATTGCTGACTTCTCCTTTGGAGTATACAAATGAACCCTATGCAGTAGCGAAGATTGCAGGAATTAAGATGTGTGAAAGTTATAATATTCAATATGGTACAAATTTTTTAGCGGTAATGCCGACTAATTTGTATGGACCAAATGATAATTTTGACTTAGAAAAATCGCACGTCCTTCCCGCTTTAATTCGCAAAGTATACTTAGGAAAATGCTTGGAGGATAACAATTGGGATTTAATCAGATTGGATCTTCAACATAGACCTATTGAAAAAATTGATGGAAAGTCTAGCGAGATTGAAATACTGTCTATATTAAATAAATATGGAGTAAGTAAGACTTCAGATCAACGTATTCAGATTGAAATTTGGGGCTCGGGCACACCGATGAGAGAATTTCTTTGGAGTGAAGATATGGCTGATGCAACCGTTCATGTGATGGAGTCTGTGAACTTTTTGGAGTTAATAGATGTTACTATAGATAAGGAAATCCGGAATACTCATATTAATGTGGGCACAGGTGAGGATATTTCGATAAAAGAGCTAGCTTTGCTCGTGAAAAAAATAGTAGGTTTCAAAGGGGAATTGTGGTTTAATACCGAAAAACCCGATGGGACTCTGAAGAAACTAACAGAAGTTTCTAAGTTACATTCTCTAGGATGGAAGCATAAAGTGGAAATTGAGGAAGGTGTAAATTTGGTTTATGATTGGTATAGGAAATATTTATAAAATTTAGAATTAAACTGTTTAACTATAATTAATTGATTATGAAAAAGGTAAGTTTACTTTTGTGTTTAGCTTTTGCTGGTCTATCTGTGTCTGCTCAAGAGAGCGGATATTCTTCAGGTAAACCAGGAAGAAGTGCAACTTTTGAACAAAATTCATTTGGCAGCAACTGGTTTGTTGGTGCAGGTGGTAGTGGAGTTGTATATTTTGGAGATAACGACCAACATGCTTCATTCTTGGATAGAGTGACTGTCAATCCTACTCTTATGTTAGGAAAATGGTTCAACCCTTATTTAGGAGGTCGTTTGAGCATGAGTACCGGTTCTATCCATAACTTTGAAAATCAAGGAACATTGATGCAACATCAAAGTCAGGCAAGTGCACACGTTGATCTGTTATTTAACGCTACTAACTATTGGAGACCTTATAACAGCAAGCGTTTTTATAACTTCATTCCTTATGTGGGTATTGGTTATGCACACGGATTTAGACAAAATTACAAATCTCAAGAAAACAATGCTATGACTGTTAATGCAGGTTTCTTGAATACATTCAGACTTACTGACAAACTTTCGTTCTTCGTAGAACTAAGCGGTACTATCGTTGACGATCAGTTTGACAACAAAGTTGGTGGTGATTGGAACTACGATGGTATTGGTGCTGCTACTGCGGGATTAACTTATAACTTCGGTGCAAAAACAACATTCAACGAAGCTCATCTTATGGATCAAGGTTTAGTTGATGACTTGAACAGCCAAATCAACAAATTGAGAAAAGAAAATGATGACTTGAGAAACCGTAAGCTTACTTGCCCTCCTGCTACTCCTTGTCCTCCAGTACAAAATAATGTGGCTGCAAGTGCAGATACTTATGTGCCTAACGTAGTATTTTTCCGTTTGAATAGCGCTAATATTGATGACAATCAAGAAGTTAGTATCTATAACACTGCAGAATACTTAAAAGCTAATCCTAACGCTAAAGTTAAGATTGTTGGTTATGCTGATAAATTAACCGGTACAGCTGCATATAACTTGAAACTTTCGGAAAAACGTTCTAAAAACGTAGCTAAAGTTCTTGTTGACAAATACAAAATCAGCAACGATCGCATTACAACTGAATGGAAAGGTTCTTCTGAACAACCATACAAAGAAAATGCTTGGAACCGTGTTGCTATTTTCTTCGCTCAATAATTTGGCGTCGAATATATAATAAGAAAGAAGCTGCCTTAGGGTAGCTTCTTTTTTGTTTAGCCTTTGTTCAGTGGCGGTTATTCAATAAACTGACAATGGAAAGCCCCCTAGAAAATTTTCTAGAGGGCTTTCTTATTAAGATTAATCTGTTTTAGTAAAACAGATTGATTTTTATTTTTCCGCTAACAGCAAACTGTTGTTGCTATTATTAGAAGTCATGTTCAATACAATAAGATATTTTCTGTATTGTTCGTCAGACAAGACAGACTTGGTATTTGCCAAGTTGAAAGCGAGTGCTTTTTGTACCTCTTTTTCCGAATTTTCGCTACTCTTGGAAGCCTTTTCCATTTTTTGAGAAGATAACTCAAATATTTCTTTCAAATACATTTGTTGCTGATAATCTGCTTCGAGATAGTTTGCAAGTCCGTCAAATTTTTCTTTCTCATTCAATTTTGATAAAAAAGCATATTCACCGTCTGCGGCGAAAGTAACGGAACTTAATGAAAAAAGAGCAACAGCAAAAATAAATAAACGTTTCATAACCTAAAATTTTAAAATAAAACAATCTTTTGATAACCGTAACCTAACCTAAAAAAAGACAGAACATACCCCGAACTTTTAATGTCATGGTATATTCTGTCTGTAGATTTATGATACAAATGTACTGTACTTTTTTGTATAAAACAAATAAAATCTGCTCTTATGTGATATTTTGATATTGAAAATCTCGATACGACATCATTCTGATCGATATCTGTCCTGTTATTCATGGTTTCTTGGTAAATATGCAATACTGTTGCTTCTTTTTAGCAATTTGTCACTTTTCGTTTAATGATTATTAAAATCACAAAATATCTTTTGTCTATTGTTTTTGTTTTATTTATGACTTTTTTATGCTTATTGAAAATTAATATATCATAAGATTATATTTGCGTGTGTCTAAAAAACAAACTATCTTTATTGTGTTCAATATATCACTTATCTTTTGAATTAGAAACAGAATAATTTTTTATTAAATGAAAACAGAACAAACCTTATCTGAGTTAAAGCGCAGATTTCCGAATGAGCCCGAATATCATCAAGCAGTGCACGAAGTCTTAGAGTCTATCGAAGAGGTGTACAACCAGCATCCCGAGTTTGAGAGGCTAAATCTTATAGAGAGACTGTGTATACCCGAACGTATATTTTCTTTCCGTGTTACTTGGGTAGATGATAAGGGGCAGGTACACGTGAATATGGGATACCGTGTACAACATAGCAATGCTATTGGACCCTATAAAGGAGGGATCCGTTTTCACTCGTCGGTGAATTTGTCTATCCTTAAATTCTTGGCATTTGAGCAGACTTTCAAAAATTCGCTTACTACACTTCCTATGGGTGGAGGTAAAGGTGGTTCTGATTTTAATCCTAAAGGTAAATCGAATGCCGAAATTATGAGATTCTGCCAAGCATTTGTAACCGAACTATGGAGACATATCGGACCCGATACCGATGTACCTGCCGGAGATATAGGTGTGGGTGGACGCGAAGTAGGCTTCATGTTTGGAATGTATAAAAAACTGGCTAGAGAATTTACAGGTACATTTACAGGTAAAGGCTTGACTTTTGGAGGATCGCTAATCCGCCCCGAAGCAACCGGATATGGTAATGTGTACTTCCTATTAGAAATGTTGAAGACTCGCAACATAGATATCAAAGGCAAAAAATGCTTGGTATCGGGTTCGGGTAATGTAGCTCAATATACTTGTGAGAAACTGATCGAACTGGGAGCTATCCCAATGACTTTGTCGGATTCAGACGGATATATTTATGATCCAGAAGGTATTACAATGGAGAAACTAGAATATGTAAAAGAGTTGAAAGATCTTTACAGAGGACGCATCAAAGAGTATGCCGAAAAGTATAACTGCAAGTTTGTTGCAGGTGGTCGTCCTTGGGGCGAAGTGGCAGATATTGCCTTGCCATCGGCTACTCAAAACGAATTGAATGGCGATGATGCTAAAGCCCTTGTTGCCAATGGAGTATTTGCGGTATCGGAAGGTGCAAACATGCCATCGACTCCGGAGGCTGTAAATGTTTTCTTGGATGCCAAGATATTGTATGCTCCGGGTAAGGCTGCTAATGCAGGAGGAGTATCGGTATCGGGATTAGAAATGTCGCAAAACTCCGGTCGTTTAAGTTGGTCTATCGAAGAGGTAGACGAAAGATTGAAAACGATAATGAAAGATATTCATGAGAATTGCTCTAAATACGGAAAAGATGCTAACGGCTTTATCAACTATGTAAAGGGTGCTAATATTGCAGGCTTTATGAAAGTGGCAAAAGCTATGATGGCACAGGGTATATTATAATTGATTGCACAATTTACCATAAGTAAATGAGAGCCACTTTTTTAGTGGCTCTTATTTTTTGCCTTACCTCACCTGCCACAAAGGTGAGGAGTTAAAAAGAACTCGCTCTCAGTACTCCCTCTCCTTTGGAGAGGGCTGGGGTGAGGTGCCTTTTAACACCACCCCATACTTTTTCTTCCCGTTTATTTTGATGACTACAGGACTGGGGAATCTGACATGCCGAATAGCTGCCGACTCATATAAAGCGGGTTGACTATTGAGGAATGTCTCATCAAAAGTCCCTTCATTTTTCTGATATGAATTGATCGTAAAATACCCCACCCCAAAAGACGTGAGGTTCTGAAAGAAGTGTGTCCCCTGACTGGGTTCTATCCGGTAATTTTCTAATCCCGATTCAATTAGTAATCTGGCATTGCTTATGTGGGGCCATTTTACGGGGATGCCTAACCACGAATCGCTGCTGCCCCATCTTCCGGGTCCGACTAGTATATAACCCCTGTCTTCTTCAATAAATTTCTTGTTCAGCTTTTCTATCTCATAAGCCAACAGTTGATTATTGGAGGCATTGAAGTTTTCGGTTTTGACATATACTATGTCGCATACATCGTCAATGATTCCATTTCCGAGAGCATTATTGGAAGTAAGGACAGTATCTTCTATCTCTATTTTGGTAAGGTCTTCATTTAAAGCCTCTTTATTCTGAACAATAGGTCTGATTTGAAGCAGGTAGAACGTACCTTCGTCTTTATTTTTGAGGTTTACGGCAAATTCTATTTCAACAGCTCTACCCATTTCAAATTGAGTGATTTTCAACACTTTCTGAAGCACGCTCGATAAAGGGAATAGCTCATGTTGAAGTATATTGGCAAAGGATATAATCTTGCGTCCTCCTTCGTAAAAGCCTTCGTATATGGCTTGGTCACTAGGATCGTATGTAGAAACAATAAACCGGATGGAATCATCGGCAACGGCATCATTTACGTTCAATTTCAAGAGGTTAAAGCCGTCGTTAATGGAGAATTCCTGCGTAATATCTTCCATATCAAGAGCATAAAACTGTCTTTGTGTTTCTCTCAAGGCAAAGTCTACCGAACTCAATTGCAGTATATTATGAGGATGATAAGGTGAAAACCGCAAAGTTGTACCCCCATCTACAATGTATTTACCAAGTCCTAAAGCAATATTAGCGATGCCCTCTTCGGCTTTTTCGTGTCCGATAGGGTAGAAGTTGAGCGACCGGGTAACGCCTGACATGGTTGGGTAGAAACGGTTTCCGTATTTGTTTCCAACAACTTCCTGCAATACAATACCCATTTTTTCTTGATCGATAAGGTTTTGTGTAGCAGACATATAAGCTTTACTATCTGCATAAAAAACAGAGGCATAAACCGATTTTACGGCAGCTTTTACCAATTCTATCATTTTATGCTTATCCTCCAATGCAGGTACCATATAGGTCGAATATATTCCTGCAAAAGGCTGGTAATAAGAATCTTCTAGCAAACTTGACGATCGTATGGCTAGGGGAGATTTAACTGCCTCAAAAAAGGTAAGGAAGTCTTCATCGAGACTTTCGGGCAACTCGGCTTGCAAAAAATGATGGAGAATTTCCTCATCGCTTTTATCGGATAAAGCTATCGGATATAGCTCGTTAGACTCCATAAAGTCGTCGAAGATATCCGTACAAAGCACTACTGTTTTGGGGAGTAGTACTGGGAAATTGGGATTTTCGTTCAACTCAAAATTGGTTTTTACGATGTTCCCTAAAAAGGCAAGACCTCTGCCTTTTCCGCCTAACGATCCATTACCTATGCGGGCAAAATTAGAAAACTCGTCGAACCGGTCTTTTTCAAAAACGGCAATTATACCCGAGTTTTTCATTCGCCGATATTCAACAATAGTGTCGTAAATGATGCGGCGAGCTTCTTCGAGGTTTGTAACGTCTTCTATATCTATCTTTTTGAGTGTTTCGGCAATCGGAAACATGGCTCTCGAATAAAGAAATCGTGAGAAGTGATTGTGAGACATATGATAAGCCAACGATTTATCGGGAATCGTAAGTATTGACTTCTGTAAATCTTTCAGGTTTTTTATGCGGACAATTTCTTCTTTCGTGTCGGGGTCTATAATCACGAAGTCTCCAAATCCGAACTGCTCAACAATTTGAGTACGCAGATCGAGAGGATAGCTTTTCGAATTTTTGTCGATAAAATTGCACAAAAGTTCATCAGCATACGTTTTATTTCTTTCTTCTGACGAATTGAATATAATGGGCAAGAATCGATCTTGAGTTTTTATCCACTTTGCCAAATTGTAACCCGCAAGCTTTTCTTTGATACCTCCGTGCATGTAGCTCATATCGGTTACAATACCCAGCATATTATTTTTGTACCGCTTATATATAACGGCTGCTTCTTCGTAACTGCGGGCTAGTAAGATTTTGGGTCTGCCTCGCATCCGAAGCATTTTTTGGTGTTCGTTGAGAGCCTCCTTCGAAAACTCGCGCGACTCGTTTAGTACAATCTTAAAGAGTGCAGCCAAAGCCGACGAGTAGAAACGAATAGAATCTTCAACCAACAGTATTATTTGTACACCTACCATTTGGGTATCGTGTTCTACATTCATAGAGTCTTCTATCAGCTTAATTATTGCCAACAATAGATTGGAGTTTCCCAACCAACTGAAAACATAGTCGGCAAAGGTAAGGTCTTCGGTAGCAAAGCGTTTAGATACCTCTTTTGAGAAAGCGGTAAGTACTACCAACGGAATTTCCGAATACAGCCTTTTGATCTCCCTAGCTGTGGCAAACATATCGGCATCATCCATATTGGGCATAAAGATAATCAGCTCGTAGTGGTTTTCTTTGAGATGTTCGTATGCGTCTTCGGCTGTCGATACCTGCGTAAATCGAGGAGGGTAGCGAAGGTTCAGCGATGTATACTCGTAGAAAATCTGCTCGTCAACACGTCCGTCTTCTTCCAGTATAAATAGGTCGTACTTGGTGGCTATAAGTAGTATATTGTAGATGCGCTTGTTCATCAAGCTGGCAAACGAAGTATCTTTAAACTGAAAACGTTTTATATCTGATATGTTTTGCATATATGTATGAGGGTCTTATAAATTCTATTAATGAAGTATTCTATTATTTTATTATCGAAGACTGTAGAGGCAGGGCTCTGCCCACTGTCGTCAACTGAAGGATTTGTATTGTCTAAATTTCCAATTCCTCTGCTGCCTCGCGAGGAAACCCTGACATCATCTAGGTTATTAGCCTGTATTTAGGATTGATAAATCAATAGCAGATTTTCTTCCGTTTACTTTTTACCCAAAACAAAGTTATGACAAAAAATAAAAATTACATCGGTATTGATATATCAAAATCAAGTTTTTATATTCGAAAAAACGACTTGTACCGCTTTTCAAAACGAAATGTGCCATATATGCTAAACCGACAAATAAAATTCGTCCAACATCAAAGGGAAATGGTCTGTATCCATGTGTGATCATCATTGATGATTTAGATGACAACCGTCCCGTGAATACTGAAGCAATAAACCATTATTCTAAATGGATAAGCGAGGCTCTTGTTACTTACCATTGTAAAATATCAAAGCTCCTGAAAAAAATTCAGGAGCTTTAATTATTTATTTCAGTAAATGTTTCTAGTAACTTGTAATTCGTCGCAGAGACGCAAGCATTGCGTCTCTACTTATTTACTTGCACTTGTAACTATTCATTACATCATTCCGCCCATTCCTCCACCCATAGGAGGCATAGCAGGACCACCGTTCTCTTCTTTCTTATCAGCAATAATACATTCTGTAGTTAAGAACATACCTGCAATAGATGCAGCATTTTCAAGAGCTACACGAGCTACTTTAGCTGGATCGATAACTCCCGATGCTACTAAGTCTTCATAAATATCAAGACGAGCATTGTATCCGTAGTTACCTTTTCCTTCACGTACTTTTTGTACTACTACAGCACCTTCACGTCCGCAGTTACTTACAATCTGACGAAGTGGCTCTTCGATGGCACGTTTAATGATTTCGATACCAGTAGTTTCGTCTTCATTTTCGCCTTTCAAACCTTCAAGAGATTCAATTGCACGGATATATGCAACACCACCTCCGGGTACTGTACCTTCTTCGATAGCCGCGCGAGTTGCCGATAGAGCATCGTCTACACGGTCTTTTTTCTCTTTCATTTCTACTTCCGATGGAGCACCTACGTAAAGAACTGCAACACCACCTGCTAATTTAGCAAGACGCTCTTGAAGTTTTTCGCGATCGTAATCCGAAGTTGTTTTTTCGATTTGAGTTTTTATTTGACCTACGCGTGAAGCGATTGCAGCTTTATCTCCTGCACCATTCACGATTGTTGTACTGTCTTTGTTGATAGTAATTTTATCAGCAGTACCAAGCATGTCTATGGTAGCTGCATCTAATCTGATACCTTTTTCTTCCGAAATAACTACGCCACCTGTAAGAATAGCAATGTCTTCTAACATTTCTTTACGACGATCGCCGAATCCAGGAGCTTTTACTGCTGCAATTTTCAACGAACCACGAAGACGGTTAACTACAAGAGTGGTTAAAGCTTCAGAATCTATGTCTTCTGCAATAATCAATAAAGGACGTCCCGATTGAACTGTTTTTTCAAGGATTGGAAGAATATCTTTCAATACCGAAATCTTTTTGTCATAGATAAGTACAAATGGATTTTCTAAATCAGCTTCCATTTTCTCTGTATCAGTTACAAAATAGGGAGAGATATAACCTCTGTCGAATTGCATACCTTCTACTACATCTACGTAAGTTTCGGTACCTTTTGCTTCTTCTACAGTAATTACACCCTCTTTTTTCACTTTGCCCATAGCCTCTGCAATCAGCTTACCGATGTTTTCATCGCCATTTGCCGAAATTTTAGCTACGTTTTCTATTTTCTGCAGATCGTCGCCAATTGCTACCGATTGAGATTTAAGATTGGCAACAACTTTAGCTACTGCTTTGTCGATACCTCGTTTCAAATCCATTGGGTTAGCACCTGCCGTTACATTTTTCAAACCAACGCTGATGATCGATTGAGCCAACACAGTTGCTGTAGTTGTTCCGTCACCTGCATCATCATTTGTTTTAGAAGCTACTTCTTTTACAAGTTGAGCTCCCATGTTTTGGAATGGACACTCCAAATCTACTTCTTTGGCTACCGTAACACCATCTTTAGTGATATGTGGTGCACCGAATTTTTTTTCGATAATTACATTACGTCCTTTAGGACCTAAGGTTACTTTTACTGCATTTGCTAATGCGTCAACGCCTTTTTTCAGTTCGTCGCGAGCATCAATATTAAATTTAATTTCTTTAGCCATGATTTTTTGTTATTTTTTACGATTTCGTTTAAACTAACTCTTTTATATCAAGTTAATAATAGAAGTCACATCTGCACTATTTACTGCGGTCTTATTAAAGACTATACTATTGGGATAATTATTAATAGCACTATAAGGTCTTACAAATTTATCATTGCAGGCACAGATCAAAACGTCACAACCTAACTGGCTATATATTGACATTGCATCTGTTACTCGATTAGAATAATCCCCCATTGTAAAAATAGCAACTCTCTGTGTCTGGTAGTGTAATTCACATTCAAAGTCATTAGGATTACCTCCTAATTGCTTTTTTTGAATGTTAATTTTAGCTCCCCAATTATAAAGTTGATCATAAACTAGATTCAAGGTCGTAGTTTTTCCACTACTTGAACTACCCGATAACATTATTATTTTCATCGGACGACTTTACTTAAATAATAGCAAGTACATCCGACTGACGCATAATCAGAAAGTTTTCGCCTTCCAATTCGATTTCAGTGCCGGCATATTTGCCATAAAGCACCTGATCTCCTGCTTTTAATACCATTTCTTCGTCTTTTGTTCCGTTACCTACGGCAACAACTGCACCTTTCAATGGTTTTTCTTTTGCTGTATCAGGAATAATAATTCCTCCGACAGTTTTTTCTTCTGCTGCAGCCGGCTTTACTAGCACTCTATCTGCTAAAGGTTTAATACTCATAATTTTACTTTTTTTATTATTTGTTTTATATATTGATACGGTAATATTCTCTGTATAAACTATAGCTAAATCTATGCCAAAGTCATAAACTGCCAAAAAGACAGGACTGAAATCTGAAAAGGCTGACACTTTAAATGAAAGATTGAGTCTAAGACAGTCTTAAACATCAGGCATTATATATACGAACGGCACAGCAATAAATCTAAGATTACTTAAAATATATACAGTTAGCCTTACTAATCAAATACTTTCCCTACTTTTGTTCTCATATTCAAATTTTAAATATTTATGTACATAAAATTATTAAGCTTATTTTTGTTTATTTCAACAGCTATTTGTGCGCAAAATACCACATATACACTCAAAGGAAGTTTTGAGGATAACCAGTATAATGGCAAAAAAGTATATTTGCAACAATTAAATAATACTCGAAATGGTTTAACCAATATCGATAGTACACTGATAAAAGACAATAAATTTGTATTTACCAAAGCAATTTTAGGTAACCAGCTTTCTTTGCGGTTCATCTCAACAGAAGAGCCTGTTAGTTATGCCCCTGCTTTTTTCCTCGCCGAAGCCGGTGAAATAAAGTTGTCTATCGGAAAGCGGAACATAATAACAGGAACTTCCAGGAACAATCGTTTTCAGGTGTTTAACAGTTTACAAGACTCATTAAATAAACAGATAGAAGCAATTGTTCAGAATTACTCACAATTACCACAAACCTCAGATAATCAAATAAAAATGAAGCAAGAGGGTCAAGTGATAATGAAACAGTTGCAACAAAGTAGGTACGACTTTTCTAAAGAGAACGTAAATAACGACTTAGGTGAATTTATAGCCCTCTCTTCATTCGAACTTCTGACGCCTGGTCAGGTATTGGAATTGACCTCTTTGATGAGACCCGAATTCAGAAATAGCGATCTAGGTCAACAAGTTGTATCATATTATGAAGCTCAAAACCAAAAAGCGGTAGGAAACATGTATAAGGATATCAAACTAAAAAGTCCATTAGGTAAAGATATCTCCTTATCAGACTATGTAGGTAAAGGCAAGGTGGTACTTATAGATTTTTGGGCATCGTGGTGTGGTCCTTGTATCAAAGAAATGCCCACTGTGGTAGAGGCATATGCTAAATACAAAGACAAAGGATTTGAAGTTATAGGTATATCTATGGACGAAGAGCAAAGCCGATGGCTGGGTGCTATTGATCGTTTAGGTATGACTTGGCCTCAGATGTCGGATCTGAAAGGGTGGACAAGTGCAGCAGCTAAGTTATATGGTGTTCAGAGTATACCTTTTACCTTGCTACTGGATAAAGACGGAAGAATAATAGATAGTAATCTTAGGGGAGCCAAATTACTAGATAAATTGGAAGAGCTATTAAACTAAGGCTTCTTGATTGATAAATCAGCATTTCGCAATCTAAAAATAAATAATCAACATGAAAAAATTTCTATACTTATTGCCTGTTATAGCAATCTTGCTATCAGCATGTTCGCAGAAAAGCCAGTTGAATGGTAAATTTGCAAACGCAGACAACAACGGAAAAACAGTCTATTTATTGACTATGAAAGACTTTAATGCCCCTTTTGAACCCATAGATTCTACGGTAGTAAAAGACGGTGCATTTAGTTTTGTACTAAATGATTCTACAGAAGTTGGTGTTGCCTACATCGTAGTTAAAGAACCCGCCAAAGGAACTCCTAATGGCATTCCTTTTGTTTACGAGAAAGGAAATATTGAGATGTACATCGACAGTGTACCTAAAATAAAAGGAACTCCTTTGAACGAAAAAAGCCAAGAGTTTTTCGACAAAATGGCAGTTGTAACCAAAAAGATGGAAGCAGCAGATGCCAAAGTCGCTCAAGCATCTGATTCGACCGATCGCCAACACTATATCGCAGAAATGGAAGGCTTAAAGAAGGAAATGAACACTATCGGATACAATTTCGTAAAAGAAAATATAAGCAATAGAATCGGCGAATTTTTCTTCGTTTCATTTATCGATTTTTTTGATGAAAGTCAAGTACAAGAATTGCTAAAACTAGCCAGCCCCGAATATCAGAAAACTATAAATAAATTGTTAAGTACAGACAACCAGCCTCAAGCTCAACAAGGCAGTTTTGTAGGACAAAAATTTATTGATGTGACAGGGAAAACTCCCGACGGTAAAACTACAGCTATATCGGAATATGCCGGAAAGGGAAAAGTTGTACTTGTCGACTTTTGGGCTTCATGGTGTGGACCTTGTGTCCACGAAATGCCAAACGTAGTAGCCGCATATCAAAAATATAAAAGTAAAGGTTTCGAAATTATTGGTATATCATTAGATGATGATCAAAGTAAATGGACGGCTGCAATCAAAAACCTAAATATGACTTGGGTTCATATGTCAGACCTTAAAGGTTGGAAAAGTCAATTGAGCGCTCCATATAAAGTAACGAGCATTCCTTTCACTGTATTGATTGACAAAGATGGCACAATAGTTGCCCAAGATTTGAGAGATACAGATTTGGAAAATAAATTAAGTGAATTATTAAAATAAGCCTATTCTAATTTTAAAATACTGAATACAAATGAATAAGATTTCGTCTCTACTCTTTGTTGCCATTGTAATACTGATGGCTTCATGTAAAGAAAAGCCCACTCTAAAAGAGTACACTCTTACCGGAAATTTAGCAACAGCTTCTGACAGTTTGCTGGTTTACTTGCAGGCGATGGATGAAAACACAGGCGAGTTTGTGTCTGTAGATACTACAACCGTAAAAAACGGCACTTTTGTTTTTAAAGGCTTGGTTAGTGATAGCAGTTCTCTTCGATTTATTTCGACAGAAGGCATCTCTAAACCTGTATTAATTGCTATTGAGACCGGAAATATAAATATTTCTTTCGATACGGCATTTGTAGCGACAGTAAAGGGCACTCCCTTAAATGATAAGTATCAAGAATTTGCTAATAAAAGAAGTGAAATCACGAAAGAACTTCGTGCGCTATCTAAATTAGGGCAAGAAGCTGATAAAGCAGGAACCGCAACTCCTCAATTAGAAAAAGAATTAGATACTAAATACGACTCGCTCTATGCTATATTGAACAAAGAGGTATTTGACTTTACAAAAGCCAATATAAAAAATACTCTTGGAGTATATACTCTTATCGAGAGAGGTGTTTCATTTGATGCTACTCAACTAAAAGAATTGCTTCCGGCTGTTGATCCTAAAATGAAAACGAATGTTAGAATTCAAAAATTAGAGAAACGTCTCGAAGCTCTCGAAGCCACCGAAATAGGCAAACAATTTGTAGATATAAAAGGAACTACTCCCGATGGCAAGGAGCTTTCGTTATCGCAATATGCAGGGAAAGGGAAAATAGTACTTGTTGATTTTTGGGCTTCGTGGTGTGGTCCTTGTCGCAAAGAGATGCCAAATGTGGTAGAAGCATATAAAAAATTCAAAGACAAAGGGTTCGAAATTGTAGGTGTATCATTAGATGATGACAAGGCTGCATGGGAAAAAGGAATCAAAGACCTTAACATCACATGGTTGCAGGTATCTGATCTGAAAGGTTGGAAAACCGAACTGGGTGCCGCTTATGCCGTAAACAGTATTCCTCACATGGTATTATTAGACAAAGATGGTAAAATAATAGCTAAGAATCTAACAGGAGATCAATTGCTCGCAAAACTAGCTGAATTGTTAAAATAAAGGCTATTAGCCTTTCGAAATACCCAAACCTACAATCGAAATTAGATTGTAGGTTTTTTTTGCAATTTTTAAATACAAAAAAATAATCTTTTTCTCATTTTTCTAAGAAAGCCGCCTATCTTTGCACCCTCATTAGTAACTGTCATCCAATGTCTCTAATCGATAAGTCTAAGTACGGTTTTGCAATATCTGTAAGTACAGCTATTATTTTTTTTATAGTCTTTGTTTTTTCAGCTTTCAGTAGTGGAGTTTCCGAAAATATGAATTTCACGGCTTGGATATATTATCTTATTGCCTCCTTTGGTCACGCATCTCTGATATCGCTTCTACTATATATCTTGTTTTATATCCCTTTTGCTTTAATCTTCAAAAAACGAACTGTAGCAGCGATCGTTTTTAGCATAGCAGCTATATTGGTTCAACTTATATTAATAATTGACAGCTATGTTTTTGATTTATATAAATTTCATATCAACGGATTTGTTCTCGAATTAGTATTCGGGGAAGGAGCTTCCGAAATCTTTGTTTTTGATTGGACTCTGTATGCCAAATTTTCAGGAATTATTTTTGCATTTGCAGTCCTTCCGATTTTAGCCTCTAACTTTATCTGGTCTAAATTTTATACTAAACTCAAAAAACGTAAAATTGTTAGCATTTGTGTGTTATGTGTTTCTTGTATTATTATCTCACATTTGGGGTATGCCGTAGCACGTGCTACAGGGCAAGGATGTATACAAAAATCGGCAAGCGTTCTCCCTTTATTCTTCCCATTGTCTGCTAATTCTTTACTTGCTAAGTTAGGAATTGTCGATCTTAATGCTGTTGACAACCTTTCGTTTAATCAGGTCTCCACAGACCTGCAATATCCTTTGCATCCTATTGAAGTAGACAATAATGTACCCAAATACAACATTATTTATATTGGTATTGACTCGTGGAATCCTTCGACTTTCGATTCTATAGTTACTCCCAACATCTATAAATTTGCACATAAAGGACAAATTTTCAATAAGCATATTAGTTCCAATAATGGGACAAGAGGAAGTATATTCGGAATATTTTTCGGGCTTTCGTTTACTTATGAAAACGAATTCAATATTTCGAAAATGTCACCTCTATTTATAGATCGACTAATAGACCTAAATTACGACATACGCGTTTTTCCAAGTTCAAATTTTACATGCCCGCCATTTAATGAGATCATATTCAGACGCGTACCCGGGGTAACAACCAAAACGGAGGGGGACACTTCTTTTGATAGAGATAACAAGCTCACTCAGAACTTTACTGATTTCCTCAAAAACAAAAACGACGAAAAGCCATTTTTCTCTTTCTTGTTTTATGATTTGCCCCATGCTATTTCTATACCCGAAGAACATCGCAAACAATTTCAGCCATCGTGGGACTCTCCGGAATACTTAAAGCTAAATAATGACATTGATCGAACCCCTTTCTTTAATCTCTATAAAAATTGTGTGTATTATACCGACAAATTGATTGGAGATGTACTGAATAATCTAGAAAGTAAAGGAATGCTCGAAAATACCATCGTTGTAATTACAGGAGATCATGGGCAAGAGTTTAACGAAAACCATAAAAACTATTGGGGGCATAGTGGTAATTATTCGAAATGGCAGATCCAAATTCCTTTAATTGTATATTATCCGGGAATAGAACCGGGTAAAATATACGAGCATACAACTACTCATTACGACCTGTCTCCGACTATGTTAAGCAGGTTTTTAGGAGTAAAAAACCCAACTGCCGATTATTCGATGGGGCACGATTTATGGGATACCATAACCCGTTTTCCACACATTGTAGGAGATCATATTAACTATGCTTTCATAATGGACAATATGATCCTGAAAACGGGGCATGCTGGTACACTTGATATTACCGATTTACAGTTGAATGAAATATCGAAAAACTCTATAAATGTCAAGGAATTACAAAAAACAATAGAGTTAAAAAATAAATTCTACAAGAAAAAATAGATTGAGAACGGGTCTAAATAAATCGAAAAAAAGAAAACGTAACATTACAAGATATGACTGAAAAAGAATTTTCGCAAGGCGATATGGAAAAAACTGCCATTTTGGGAGAATTATTTAAAGTTGAAGAAAACCTTCGTAACGAGGAGTGGAGACAAGCGTTCTTAGAGAATGTGGTGGATGCGGGTTTTATATGTAGCGAACCACAGGTAATTAACGGACCTGATGGATTCCCCTATTTTGTACTAAATACACCTAAATCCGACGAACCTTTTGAGGCTTATGTAATCAAAAATATAATACCCGGTTTCCTTTTAGAACATGGATTGGGGATGGTTATCAATCCCGCAAAAGGAAATCCAGACTGGGTATTTTCGTATGGAGATATTGTAAATTATCACTTGAAAAATGAGTTTTATAGCCAATCCGAAAACTGGGGGGTGCAAAAAAACAATGAGGTCTTACAAAACGAAGAGCAAGTATTAGTAGGACAACCCTCTGAATATATCTTGCCTGACCAAACAAGAAAAATACTTCGTAATTTTTTCGAAAATTTAAAAGTAAATGATGCCAAGATAGCATTACTCAACCGCCCAAAAGGAGAGGAATTTACTCAACAACTGGTATTTAATCTTACAGCTGATAAATTTGAAAGCCAAGATCAGTTTAACGCTATTATGAGTTATGTTTCGTGGTTTTTACCCAAGCACTACACATATGCTTCGATGGAGGAATCAACTCTTGGTGGGAATTTTCATCCTATATAAAATCGTATGTATTACAAAATACAATCTGATTATCTTGTAAAATTTAATTATAGTAGGACTTCTGTATTACTCTCCAATGGGTAGCAGAATACTCTCTTGATTTATAAAATGGTTCTAGGGCTATAGTTCGTTATAACAATATTAGGCAATTTACTCCCTGAGGCAATAACATCACTTATGAATTTATTGCACTCATCTTCCGTCATTATTCTCTTAATAAAAGCTTCGTGCAGAAAATCCATAGTTGTCACATAGGTTATCATATTTTCATCACAATATTTTTTTATATCTCTAAGATTGCTACTCGCCACAACATCTTTATTATATTTACAATACACCATACATGCACTCTCCCCATCTCCCCTCTTTTCTTTTCCTATCAGATTTGCAAACTCCTTAATCATTTCGCCTACAGGGTTCCATTCTAGTTCCTTAATTGTTTTAAGAAAAGCCATATGGTTCTGAATAGCAATACGTGTATCTGAATGTTTGCAAACCTCGTCTAATACAATACTTAATACAACATATTCATACGTAGGGAATATATTAGGAAGAATAGAGAGATACCCTCCTTTTATAAAATGAATAATAACATCTGCATCTATAACTATTTTGGTTTTAATATTAGCCATGGTTTGTGTCTGTTAAATCAATCCCGATATCAGACATCAACTCTCGATAATGCCCCTCAGATATATCGCCTTCATCAAAACGTTTCTTTGCTAAAGTTCCATAATCCCCGATTACGAGCTCATCATTACCTCCTTCATATAAAGAAGTATTATATCCATACTGTACAGCCAAGTGTGATATCTTCAAATCTTTAAATTCCTGATATTGAATATTATCAATTATATTTAAATCTTTTAGTCTAATCAACATCGCCATATGGGATACAGCAAATATCCGTTCTAATCTTAATAATGTCGCTATAGACATTTTCTTTTTTAATTCATGTGGGGGGATACTTTTTTTAATTCCAAGTTCAGGCATTAAGAGAATAGACGAAAACATGTCCGCTTTTTTCTCATTTACGTCTCTTGACTGAGATCCCGGATTACAAAAATGAGGAGTGAATGCTTCTTGTACGAATAAATGATAAAGTTCATGTCCTATTGTAAAATGCTGTCTCCCCTTAGAGTGCTTTGCATTCACGAGAATAAATTTGTTATCTCCTCTTTTTAGACACATTCCAGAAAAATCGTCAGACATTTTTTTATATACAGTTAGTATATTTAACCTTAAAAGCAAATTCTTGCAATCAATAGGCTCTGAATCACTTAATCCATTCATAGATCGAAAATTTGAAGTATGAATTTCTATCTCGTCATAATAAGAGGCTCCCATTGTAGTTAATCAGTTATCTTTAAATAATTTCTTACTATCTTCTTAAAACTAGATATTTCTTTTAAATCTTCATCGCTCAACGAATCCGTCCTAAACGAGCAGGTTAATTCATTCTTTACCTTTTCTTCATCTTCTTCATAAAAAGAGATTAATCCAATTCCATATAAATCGCAGACCCTTTTCATTAAATCATATGGCATTTCTCTCCCTGATTCATAGTTTGCATACGCTCCTCTGTCTATCCCAAGAAAAGATGCAACTTTTTCTTGAGTTAGACCTAAAGAATCACGAAAAAGTTTCATATTCTTGCTCACTATACTACTCATGATTTATTTAGTTTTTAATTTACTTGGTGTTGCAAAGTTATATATTTTATTTATATATTGAATATTTAGCAACACTTTAACTATAGATAAAAAAATGAAATATTGCCATGTATAAATAGTACAATGCCCCAAGCTATCGCAGCTTAGGGCATTTAATGATCAACTAAAAAACTATCAATAGAAATGATTCACTATAAACTGAATATGACGTCTATTTCGTTTTTACGTTTACAATAACGTTTGCATTGTTCGCTTACACTATATCCGAGCAAAGTACCGATCATAAAATCTTCCTCCGCTGTTAATTGGTCTAAAGAGCGGTCTTTGCATAGCTTGTCCACTACAACCAGACATTCTTTCTTTCCAAAAAACACATTTATATTTCCATTCCTTAAGTTCTGAATCATATAGCTAATCTCGTTTTTTTCGAGTTTAGCTCTTACTTTTTCTTCGAGCTTACCCGAAAGCGTACAGAGAACCATATCTCTGACCCCTTTTTTGAATTCGTAAATGTGATGATTAAAAACTAACATAGCCGGAAATTATAAGGTAAGAGAACTTATATAATATATGAGGTCAATAAATAATCTTAAATTTCTTTTCTTAAATCGTCTAACCACAACGCAACACGTTGGTCGGTAAGATTCGACTCATTATCTTCATCAATAAGCAGTCCTACAAACTGTCCGTCAACTACCGCTTCCGAACTGTCAAAAGTATAACCTTCGATAGATACCCTTCCTATAAGCTGACAACCTTTATTTTTAATCACTTCGTAAATTTTGCCTAGTGCATCACCAAAAGTGTCGCTATAAGAAGAAGAGTCTCCACAGCCGAATAAAGCCACTTTTTTGCCGTTAAGGTCGGCATCTTTGACATCGTCGATATACGATTCCCAATCATCTTGAAAATCACCCATACCCATTGTCGATCCTCCAAACAAAACCACATCATAAGTACCGAAGTCTGCCGAAGCCGAGCTAACATCATGCACATCAGCCGATACTACATCTAACGCTTTTGCTAAACGTTCTGCTAAATCTTCTGTGTTACCGGTTGTAGAACCATAGTATATACCTATCTTTGCCATGTCGTTATTCTTTTGTATTTAGAATTATTTGTACTAATTTTGAATGATACAAAGAAAGGAGACTTTTGGAGCATACACAATACCATAAAATAGTGATATTTATATAATTTACTCATTATAAATAGTTACGAGTTACATGTTATATGTTGACTAGTAAACAGGTAGAGACGTAATGCTTACGTCTAATTCCAAGTAAACGAGTTTTCTGACTTGTAACTTGTAACTCGTAACTCGTAACTTGTAACTAAATCATGACCATTAACAAGCTAATATCATCGGCTCTGAATATTAGAGAGAGCCAAATAGAAAAAACAATCGCATTACTTAACGATGGGGCATCTATACCATTTATCAGCCGTTACCGGAAAGAAGTTACAGGCGGATTAGACGAAGTTCAGATTGCCGACATCAAAGAGCAATACGACAAACTGATCGAACTCACCAAACGAAAAGAAACCATCCTAAAAACAATAGAGGAACAGGAGAAACTAACTCCCGAACTGAAATCGAGAAT
>JAVBJR010001211.1:0-2748 GCA_031546965.1 Dysgonomonas sp. | reverse complement strand
ATCCGTTTTTGGTGGAAAAATTGGAACGAATAAGATACAAGTACATGTTACAAGCAAGGAACATATTTGGGAATGCATCGCGTATATTTACGGCAAACCTCTTAAAACCGATTCACCAATGCACAGAAAATGCTCAAATGTCCGTTCACTCGAGTCGCTCTCCGAACTCATACGTGAACTTGATAGCTGGAACCCGTGTGCAGGAATACCTAACGATGCGAGATTTGCTTCGTTCACGCACAACAAGAGCGGATACATATGCGACTTCACCGATAACATTCGCACCCATCGATGTCAAATGCTGTCCAAGAAAAGTGTCTGCCTATACTGCAAACACTATTCTTACGCATTGAAGAAACGTCTTAAAAATGCCCGCCTGAAAGGAGGTATGACTACCAGTGAACATTGCAACAATAACTATCTAACAAGAGATCAGCTGATCGCCAAGTTGGATGAAAGGAATAAGGAATTTTATGCAGCACGGAGAAGGATTCGTATGTTAAGCGCTATGAAAAACTTCTAACAGTAATGGCGTCTCCATTGGTAGAAAGAGGAACAAATGTTGACAACGTAGATTCGTCAGTATGAGATTAAAAACAGTTTCAGCTTATATTTTAAACTTTTTGATATGTACATGGGTTTGAACTTGTTAATATCTCATTTCACACATACTCTGAAAAAAATAAGCAATGAGCAATTTCTATTGATGCATAATATGCATTTGTACTGTGATAACTTGACACATTAATTGCTATTTGAACTAGTAAAAACATGACAAATCACTCTACTGGATGAGGCAGCAGCCATATTTTACAATTGAATAATTGTTTTGAACACATTTATAATAAAAACTTTTATCACAGAAATGGACTGAAAGACAACGCATTAAATACAAATCACATTTTGGATTTTGCCCTGCAGACCTAAAGTAAGAAATGTACTGGTCGTGAACAAGTTCCAATAGTTTAAAGAAGCTATTGCACACCAACATCAGACCGCCACGAGAAGTATCTAGCACAAACCACTCATTAGCGGTTACTCACTGTTATTTTCCATTTCTTGTGCATACTTCCCAATGTATAATTTTATTTTCTTTATTTTCTCGTAGCTACACGAGTATTGCTGAATTCTCCCAAACACCCAGAAGTTGATTCCACATTGCAGTAGTTTTATCTCTTATGCCTGCTGAGGAACCAAGTGTATTTGCTGAGACTACATAAGCTGTACCATCAAGAATGCATTTAAGGCAGGATCACAAAATTTCCTGCAGATGGCTGTCTAGGAGAGAGTATTTTCCATCTGTGAACATGATGTTCGTTAAATTGGCACCGTTGAAGCCCAGAAAACGTAATAAACACCACAAAATTCGACATAATAGACCGAAATACGCTCTTTTATTTGAGCTATAGTTCGTTTCTGTGCGTTTCACTGAAACTTTGTAAATAATTCACAAAGATTACCATTTATTTGCAATTTCAGCTGCAGTACGGAACCTTTAATAAAGTTTCTTAACCACATAATCTAAACCACTAATGACAGGAATTTTCTGCATGTTATTCCACACACCACTGTGAAAACCGATTTTTGATATCTTTAATAGTTTTCGAGTTATGAGTGAAAAAGCATTTTTGTTAATAATTTGGGAAACGCTGAAATTGCTAAAAAAAACGTGTAAATTTGTGATCGAGTTACTGAAGCTAACTGGTTCTATAAACTCACTGGCGATACAAATATGGATTGCCTGATCTGAATTAGACTGGATAACGACAAATAAATGATTTGGTAAGAATTTCAGAAATCGTAACGACTTTTAGGCATTTTAATCAGCACATGCTTGCCGTACCAGTGGCGCCAAATTCAAATTCGCTTAAATTTCGAAATTTTATATCTTTAGTTATAAATTTTTCGGAGCAGTTCTATCACTTGAATAGTTATTTGGTTTACTACATGCTATTTTTTCTAGCGTACTTTCCAAAACCGTGTCCGGTCACCTTTAATGACAGGAACATAATGATTCCCTTTGGTAATTTAGTCCTAATTTTAAATACTGAATTTTACAACTACAAAACTACAAAAAAGTACAATTTTGTGTCACTTACCTGAACAAGATTCAAGCAATTGATTAAAATTCCCAAAGCTCAATTCGGCCGATTTCCATTAATGGCAGCCAAGTGACGTCGCGGGTTTGACGTGGCGCTTCGAT
Organism: Dysgonomonas sp.; assembly: GCA_031546965.1. GTDB lineage: Bacteria > Bacteroidota > Bacteroidia > Bacteroidales > Dysgonomonadaceae > Dysgonomonas_A. Next base: position 545 of record JAVBJR010001211.1, on the reverse strand, counting down.
CGTATTGGCTGATGGAAGCAACCAATTAAAAACATTAGCCGAGCGTCTTGCACATCACCTGAACTCAACTGCTACTCCTGGAACCTTATAACTCCTTGATAAGACAATGATCGCAATGTAAATGTTACAGGCAAACGCGTCACTCAGGCAGTGGCGTCATTGCCTAGGCCATGGCATCACAGCCGTGTTCGCCCGTCAGTGACGTCACAGACTGGGCATTTTCAGGCAGTGATGTCACAGACTGCACTGTTTCAGTGCAGCCTGACCCAAACGCACCGAACCCAGTCGAAAGGTTAATTTAACCAAAATCTTGTATAATTTAAGGTTTTTGCTCACTGAAATCGTCCAAAATTTATTAAATTGTTCGCAACATGATCGTATGGGCGGAGCTAACGGGCGTTCAGCGACGCGAATAAACAATCTGACCACGAAAAGCGGATCCTTCGGCGCCCCGCATCCTTCTCATCCTGCACGCTGATTGGCGGACGCGAATTAACAAATATTGAATTAATTGGGGAAGATGATCTGGAGGCCCTTCGGGCCTC
>JAVBJR010000078.1:0-3874 GCA_031546965.1 Dysgonomonas sp. | reverse complement strand
GGCAGCAACATTGAAGTTGTTGGGAATAAAGCGAAGTTTGTCCACTGCTGCTCACCCTCAGACTGATGGGCAGACTGAGCGAACCAACCAGACTCTGGAGCAATACCTTCGGTGTTTTGTGGACTACCAACAATCTAACTGGGCGCAGTTTTTAGCTACAGCAGAGTTCGCTCTTAACAACGCCACCAACGCATCTACGGGTTTTTCACCACTCTTTGCTTTATACGGGCAGCACCCTAAAGCAGACTTGCTGGCACATCCTCTCCCAAGCACAGATTTAGTCCCAGCAAGTACTGCATTTCTCGAGCAGCTCACTGCAACTCATGCCGTACTGCGAGAACAACTGTCCAATGCTCAACAAGCCTATAAAGCTAGAGCTGATCTACATCGAATGCCACGCCATTTTCAGGAAGGAGATAAAGTATGGCTAATTCGGCGTAACATTACTACCTCGAGACCCTGTGAAAAACTCAGACGACTAGGGGACCATATGTCATCAAAGAAAAGATAAACGAAGTAGCGTTTCGCCTAAAGCTACCATTAACGATGCGGATACATGATGTTTTCCATGTCTTGCTGCTTGAACCCCACCATCCTAATGAAATACCAGGGCGACAGCAACCTCCGCCACCTCCCACTGAAGTTGCCGGTGAACCATACTACGCCATCCGGGAAGTTATGGACTCACGTTGGCGTGCTGGCAAGCCGGAATATCTGATAGACTGGGAGGGTTATGGTCCTGCCGATCGTTGCTGGGAACCCGCAATGAATCTGACACCTATGGCCATTGATATCTTCCATAAGCGTTTCCCAGACCGGCCAGGTCCGCGCCCTCTACTTGCACCAGGGCGCCATCGGAGGGGTATGGTGTCAAGGACCAGTATATGCAAATTTCCGAAACTCATATTCCTGGAAGACCTGACTTGCACAAGCAGCAGGCAAAGTCCAAGTGCATGACTACTGCTTAACTGGATCGAACCAGTTTGAGAGACCCAATAAAAACAACAGTTGCTGAGTGTTTTTCACCACTAGCAAATGTTGTCCTTGACCAGTCAAGCTGACTGGAGTCTACAAGTTTCTTCAAGTTCCTCTTGTCCTCTGCTGCCCAGGTCTGTCTTCGAGTTTCTTTAAGTTCCTCTTGTCCTCTGCTGCCCAGGTCTGTCTGTTGTCCTCGACCAGTCAAGCTGACTGGAGACTTCAAGGTTCTTCAAGTTCTTATCCTCTACTGCCAAGTCTTCTGCTGCCCACTGTCCAGTTCCAGTGTAGTCAACTGGGACACCATCTTCTGAACCATCCAGTGAAGGTAACTGGACCATTATCGTCGCCCCTCGCTTTATCCCATAACAGTTTGCTAGTGGTGCCCATCTCCTGTGACAATGGAAGCTCTCCAAGCACAGTTGCATGCCATGGGGATGGAACAAGATTCTTTGGTCGCAGAACTTGCGGCTCTTCGATTAGCTACTAGACCCCAAGCGAGAACCCACCCTACTATAAGGTTTGGTGGTGGTTCTAACCAGATGCACATGATGTTACGCCAGCATCGGAGTTCCCTGACTACTGAGACTGTCCGCATTGACTACATCTCTATGCACCTGGTCGATGGGGCACTTGCCTGGTTTACGGCCCTTTCAGAACTCCAAGATCCTCGAGTCAATGGTACTGCTAAAGATTTTCTCACAGCTTTGGAACACCAGTATGGGGGAATAGAACCTGGCCATCAGGCCAACCTCGAGATAGACAAACTCACACAAGGTATTAGGTGTGCAAATGATTATATTTGCCATTTTTTACAAATTTCTGCTTGCTCCACTTATTGCAATGATGCTCTTGTTAATGCCCTGTGGCGGAATTTTAGTCCGGCTCTAGCAGAGCGAGTTGCTTACTTTCCCCGGACTTATGACTTGCATGTTCTTCAGAGACAGATCCTGGAATCCGAGATGGCCTTGCAGGAGCAGGCCCGAGTTCGTCGTCAATGTAGTAGCTTTCCAGTCACTGCTCCCCTTAGAACCATGCAAACAAGACCAGGTCGCTACCCCCAAACTGGCCAGGATGTACGCTCATCCTTAACTATGGAAACAGATGAACCCATGGATCTGAACGCCACGGCCCGGGGATCCCTAAATGAAAAGGAGCGACAGAGACGTTATCAGCAAAGTCTCTGCTTCTATTGTGGGGGTCAGGGACTCCAAGTTCAGGCATGCTCCCAACGAACAGGCAGGAGGTACTACAGAGGAAGGAGAATCCCCACAGACACCACAAGTCATCCAAGACATCTGGTGGTAAGAGCCACTCTGATCATTGATTCTCGTCGTATCCCAGTACGAGCCCTGGTCGACAGTGGGGCTTCTGACAATTTCATTGATGATGAATTGGCACATAGGCTTCAACTTCCTTTGACGAAGCTGGATCAACCGTCGGGAATTGAAAACGTCGATGGTCAACCTAACCTTGCTGGCCCTATCCAGTACCAAGTTCAATCTGCGACTTTCCAGCTCCAAGACCACTTGGAACAGATGAACCTTTATCTCACACGGTTGAAGAGACATGATATTGTATTGGGATTGTCGTGGCTATGGAAACATAACCCCAACATAGATTTTCGGAGAGGAACAATAACATTCCCTGACATTCCTCTGTCTCCTATTTTTTGTGAAAGAAATACTAATAAAGTAATTGGAAGTGTGGAAATGGCCAACTTTCCAGTAGAATATATCCAATTCTGTGACATTTTTTGCGAACAAGAAGCTACTAGACTTCCAGAGCACAACCATCATGATTGTGCCCTGAAGCTAAAGGACCCAGCAGCCAAGTTGCCAGCCCCTCGGATGTATAAACTGACAGAAGAAGAACGTAATGAATTGCGGTGCTACCTAGACGAAAACCTTCGCAAACAGTTTATTGGACCGTCTACATCGCCTGCTGGGTCCCCGATATTTTTTGTGCGAAAGAAAGATGGCAGTTTAAGACCTGTGGTAGACTACCGGGAAGTGAATCAGATGATGAACGTAATGAAGCCCCATTACCTCTGATCTCCGACCTCTTTGATGCTCTCAGCCAAGCTAAAATTTTCACCAAGATTGACCTGCGAAATGCTTACAACTTAATCCGGATATGCGAGGGAGACGAATACCTCACAGCTTTCAAGACACCTTGGGGTCTGTACGATTACAAGGTGATGCCTTTTGGGCTGTCTAATGCTCCAGCTGTTTTTCAAAGCATGATGAACGAAATATTATTTGACATCTTGGACTGTTTTGTAGTTATATACTTAGATGACATCCTAATCTTCTCTCTGGACAAAAAGACTCATGTACAACATGTGACCAAGGTATTGGAGCGCCTACACCGCCACAATTTATATGCGAAACTTGAAAAATGTGAGTTCCACTGTGCCCAGGTAGAGTTTCTGGGATTCATTATCTCCAAGACAGGCATCAAAATTTCCCATAGTAAAGTCCAGGCAGTGCAAGGGTGTTCCACACCTTCTTCAAGGAAATAGCTCCAAAGGTTGCTGGGCCTGGCAAATTATCTGCGGGATTTTGTAAGAAACTATTCTCTCCAAGCAAAACCCTTAACGGACTTAACATCATCCAAGGTCCCGTTCAAGTGGACCGAGGATGAAGATACCAGTATGTGGAAATTGAAAGAGGCCCTCACCAATGCTCCTGTACTATGCCATGTCGACCGAACCAAACCATTCCATATCGAACCTGATGCTTCTAACTATGCTGTAGGTGCTGTACTTTTGCAATATCACCAGGACCAGCTACACCCCGTTGCTTACCACTCCCATAAGTTATCTCAGTCAGAGCGCAACTATACCGTCCATGATAAGGAATTGCTAGCTATCATCGATGCTTGAAGACATGGAGAC
>JAVBJR010000031.1:0-2823 GCA_031546965.1 Dysgonomonas sp. | reverse complement strand
TTTCTCGTTTTTTTTTCTTAAAAATTCTTGTTAATTGTTTTCTTTAAAAAAATAAATGAATGAATAAATAAATAAATAAATAAATACATACATAATTAGCTAAATAAATAAATAAATAAATTAATTAATTAATTAATTAATAGATGAATAGATAGATGTATAGATAAATAAGTAGATGAATAAGTAGATGAATAAATAGATGGATAGATGAATATATAGATGAATAAATAGATAAATAGATGAATAAATACGTATAAAATTAATTAATAAATAAATAAATATTAAATAAATAAATAAACAATTAAAAAAATCAAATAAATAAATAAATAAATAAAAATTATTATGTATTCTGAAAAATACTGCATTATTTCAAAATAATACGTAATTCACATTTTAAACATTCTCTAAGTCCCATTATCAACAATATATTAAATTTGGAATTATAATATGCACATAATATTTTGCCTATTAAATAAATGAATGCAAAACTTGACTTAAATATAATGTGTTTTTGAATTTCCTGACCTCTACAAAATATTCCTTTTTCTCCTATTTTTACACCCCAGTAATGAGCAATGATTGGGCACAAAATAAAAGGGTGATGGTAAACTCACTGGGGTAAACTGGTTTACAAAGGACTTGCTTAATCCTTGCCTAAGGTCTGTCTGTATATATCCTTTGTTCCCATGTGGGGCCAATGGTTACTCACCTACCCAGCAGCCAATCAAGGTGACTGACGTCATCAGGCCCAAGTGTCCTGCATTGAGGCTAGTTTTTCCCCTGAAAGTTATGATATTATTTTTGTTATTGTAAATTGTTACAAAAATTAAAAATTAGGTACTAAAACAAATTGTATATAAATATACAGATGTAAAGTCCAGACTTAATTCAAAGTCATTAATTAATAATACTAAACAATTTCAAAATGTCCATTAATTTTGTTTATTGATTCAAAACCACATTTAAATTAATTTGATTATTTTCACAAACTAATAACTGAAAAATAGCAGTGTTATAATCACAATTAATCATAAATTAAAAGTGTTTGTAATTAAAACCGATTTTGTTGCATTTAAATTTAAGAAACATGTTCTTTAAAACTAATTAAGAAATTTAACTAATATTTAAAAATGTTTAAAAATGAAGATATTGAGTTTAAAGATGAGCATAATTGCAATAATTCAATTCCCAATATAAAATATAAAATATAAATTATAAAATACAAAATATAAAATAGGGTTATAAGACTTATAAGAATATATTTGCATAATTTGCATAAAGTTTATTTAAGAAAATGACACTTTTATTTAATTGCAATGAACAAAACTTTATTTTCTGAAATAAACATGTGTGTAATTACACTGGTCATGGACCTCGTGACATCATCACCAGTGATTTAATGCTGACCTGGCATTTGAGGCTACATCTGGGAGGAGCCTAGCTATACCTACCTTCTCCCTAATCCTATTTCTATATACCCTGAACAAGAGGCCTAGCTACAGCACACAACGACCAAATTTTTCCAATTTTCTAGATTTTGCACTGCTTTCTAAAGAAAGAAAATGGCAATGAAAATATTGGAAAAGGAAAATGGCCGCCTTAAACACTGGAACAAATTACTGAAAAGCAAGTTGGAAAGCCAACAGAAATGTTGCCTAGATCTTGAAAAGGAAAGAGATTTCCTGGTATCAGAATTCAAACATCTTGAAAAGGAACTTGAAGTTGTAAACAATAAAAATAGTAAGTATATTATAACCCTAAGATGTTAAGAATTAGTCCTAATGTAAACAGTGAACATTTCATATTAAATTGTGCTTCTAATTGTTTCAAAATGAACTGAAATTATGAACTTACCTTGATAAACTATAATTATTAAATGTTATAATTAAATATAAAGTTTAATATGTGTTTTCTACAATGTTAACCCTAAATTGGGTTATAAAATTTACTAATAAATTTTTTCTATGATAATTTTTAGTAAATAGTGTCATATTATTTCTATATATAAAAAAAAAAAACAGTTAATTATGTTCACATTAGGACAATAATATACTACCTACAGTTTCTTCTGAATTAATAATATTTCACATAATTATTTAGAAAACCTGGAAAGTCAATGTAAAAATTTGAAAGATTTGACCGCGCAACAACGCGACACTTTGGATGACGCTATAAAAGAGATCACGCGGCTACATGAAGTCATATCACACTGTGGGATGGACCATGTGGTACTTTTGGACACATAATGAACATAATAAACTGAAAAATAATAGGTTTTTACATGTAAATCATTAATTTTCATTTATACGCAGAACCAATTGCACGAAGGTTGGTGTCAATCGAAAGACGGCATTTACCAGAATGGACGGCGTTACGTGGACATATTAAAAGATGTACATACCTAATGTTTCTTATTATTTCTAATTCTATATAATTAGAATCTGATATGGTGAATTTATAAAATTATTATATACAGAAGATTGCGATAACAACTCAAATGCGGGAAATAACCGACGCGCAAGAAACTTTCGACCAACCTCACGTACGGCTTTTATTATATGATGCAAAATTCTATAATCTAATATACTCAGTATAGACATTGTTAATTGCCAGCTATAAACATATTAAATTTAATAATGAATTACTTAATGATTATATTTAAAGGTTTGTCGGTGGATCGAAGAAGGAAAATTGTGCGGCAACACGTACGTCGAAATGAAAGAGTTTGTTTCTCACATTCACAATCAACATGTGAATACATCTAAGAACACTTGTTCCTGGGAACATTGCACCAGAAAAGAACCATTTGCAAACAGGGGTGTC
>JAVBJR010000458.1:0-2564 GCA_031546965.1 Dysgonomonas sp. | reverse complement strand
AAACTATTGTTAGCAACATCGACGGATTTTATAGCTTTACTTTCTGGATCTCGGCGCCGTTCTCGGAAATCAAAGTAATAAACGTTTTTGCCTTAAAGGACGTTATTAATGTATGGAGATTTTGGCTAGTGTTTTCATCTGACATTTTTGTTTACGAAACAACGAAAGATTGCTGATGGTTTTTGAATATTATGGATGTCTTAACAATTTTGGATTTCTGTTTTGATAATGTGTTCAGCGATTCCTATTTTGCTTCCTGTTTAGACATATCTAATTGCATAGTTCATAAAGTGAAACCTGTCTAAAGCGAAACCTGTTTAAAACGGAAGTCATTTTAGTCCCTTAAGGGACTCTAATTAGAGTCAGTATATCCATAATAAAACCATTGTCTATAGTGGAAACCTCTTTAAAACGGAAAATATTCCCTAACCCGTGGGTTAATATTCATGGGTTTTGCTGTAGCTATCTATGAAGTAGTTTATGTTTACTTAAAGGAGAACTGACACGGAAATATTCGACCTCACCGATTTGGTCGATCGTTTTGCCAACTCGTCAGACGCGTATTCTGAAACTTCGTTGCGATTTTCAGATTTGTTTACTGTACCGTTTAATTGCTACGACGACAAGAGTAAAGGTCCATTTCGGTCGTCAAGTCGCAATGTACTGTACGTCACGGATCGGAAACGCTGCAATTCGCAGAAATTCAAAAACGTTCGATTCTGATCGACGACGATCGGTCTCATTGGCTCGCGCCATTTTGCAACAGGACATTATGACGCCAGCTCCGTGACATCGCACTTCTGTGACACCATGGCGTCACATCTCTAATTAGTCGTAACTATTTTGCACTAACAATTACAAAACTGTCGTTCCCGCCAATCGTTTTTTTGGCATCATTTCAATAAACTGTTAATTTTTCAGGGTATGTTCAAAAACCGTGTCAGTTCTCCTTTAAACATTAAAACAAAAATTTATAAATAGAATGGATAGTAGTAACCAACACATTTCAAAACTAACGAAAAAACTTACGCCAATTACTCCATATCGTACGTAGGTATTTGCGGATTTATTCAAAAACGAGCGCCACTGGGTGGATTCGAACCACCAACCTTTCAGTTAACAGCTGAACGCGGTAACCAGTTGCGCCACAGAGGCCACACGCGCATGGCGAATGAATGTTATCAAATATGTACATGTATATAATATTTGGTTGAAACAAATCAGCGAGTAAAATTATCTACTTATAATTGAGAATATACGGAATAAGCGTTACTGCATAGAATGTGTTATTCATCAAAATTAAAATGATATACCATAAAGTGCTATATTAGTTCCCTCCCAAATAACTCCCCATGGGGAAATTCTTAGGGTAGGGGAATTTTAATGTTTTCCAAAATAGTCAAACTACGAATAATCACTCTGCTATGAATTCAGTGTGGCAACCTTGATGGGAGTTGTAAGTTAGCTTTGTTTTACCCTGGGCTAAATCATGATACTAGGTAACATCGGTTTGCAATGTTATAGTGACCATAGCAAGGTTCATTCCACTGACAGGTTTGGAAGCCGCCCGTTATGAGAAACGCAGTATGCTTTTTTTAGCCGTTCGTGGCGCTGTAGCCACTCTGTAGGGGAGGCGCAGGGCTAAAGCATGCAAAATTTTTGCATTTTATTAAATACAGTGTTCATACTCATTTTTACTCACCAAGTTCCCTGACTATTCCCTGACTTTTCCCTGACAATATTACATACAATACTTTAAATGTAAAATACAGTGAAACATTTGACAGGGTATATGTTGCAAAACCATGTCAGTTCTCGTTTAACTTCAATTTAAAAGTGTTTCTTGATCCTAATAAAAATAACTTCAGTGATAAGGTCATTTCACGTTGCCACCATTGTTTCGCTCATGTTTAATGCAAGCTTGACCTAATATAAATTGTCAAACGCCCAGTATTGTCCTTTATACAGCAAATAGGGTCTAGGAACACTTTCACATGTAAGTTTTGCTCAAATCACAAAATGCTTTTGCATCAAATTGAATTCTTTTATACGCAATCATGTACAGTTTGTGTGTGAATTGCTTCAAATTGGAGCAAGTTTTTTGTCAATTGTGCACAACTGTTAAAAAGAATTTGTTATGCATAATGTTGAATAATATATATTTATTTTCCCATTTCCCTGAGACTCCTAAAATATTGAGAATATTATTTTCGTAATGAATTAAATGTGCTCTTTCACTTTGTAATTGGAAATTTGTCTCTAACTAGAGCGGTTTAAAAGTTAGAGACGAGTTGACCTTCAAGAAAAGATCAAAGGTCAATAATTCAGGTGCCATTCGAAAGCGCCATGGCCACTTCCTATTTGCTCCCATTAGCAGAATTCCAATATCTGGTCCCGTTTGCACGCTAAAAATGACTGAATAGGACTTTTTATCCACCCTGTATGTATATGTGCTTTAAGCTTGCGGATCCTGCTGCCATCTAGCAGGAGTCGATACTGAATACTGAATAGATATAGCAAGGGATTCTGATTTACTGAAGGAATTAGGAAAATCATGGCTTTTA
>JAVBJR010000762.1:0-3096 GCA_031546965.1 Dysgonomonas sp. | reverse complement strand
ATTCTCTCTTTCGTTTCATTTGAGTTAATTAGCACATACATTTTATCTTGTGCCCAAGGCATGGATTCTCATTATATTTGTAAACCTATTGTAAAATATGAATAGCACAGTAATGAGCTGCTAAATCAATTATCGCTTACAATATGTTCATAATTCTTAATTGAAAGCATCAAGTGGCCGTTCCTATACTTGCCAACCAGTTTTCATTTCATCGTCTTATATAAAGTAGATTTATATGTACTATATGTGTGCATTAAAGGTGTGAACTGACATGATTTTGCAAGGTATACCCTGAAACCAAGAAAAACCCAATATGTACCAAGAAAAACCATAAAGCAGTCTAAATTCAAAAAAGTTATTGGCACTTAAAAGTTGTCACATTTGTCTGATAGAACCTCCTTACTAAATAACCCCGGTTAACATTTAAATGCTATTTTTTTTACTAATTTCCAAACACATTTTGTTGCAACACTTGCTTTTTACTAAGTTTATATACGTTTGTCTTGAATGGTGTTTGTTTGTTTATTCGTTTGTTTGTTTGCAGTAACTTTGATCTCATTTTTACACAACTCCTACACATCCTAGAGAGCTGAAATTTGGTATGAAGGTCAGTCTCGCGGTATATTACCACAATCCAATTCGGATTACGCATTTTAGAGGCCAGATTTTAGATCGCAAATATCGAAGCGCGGGTAGCTTCATGGGTTGTTTTCACTGCACAGCATCGGCAGTGACGGCGCTTGTGGCAACGAACTTTAAAAACTCAAATTCATAATTTACGGTCGTGTCGATTTATAAATAAACTTAGTACCCAAAAACTTAATTTTTTCACGGCTTATTTACTATTTTTCTTCATGTATGTAAGCTCAGTTTCAGTATACACCTTACAAAATCGTGTCAGTTCACCTTTAAACTGATTGTTGAGGAATTTACTACCAGTATTTGTGGAAAATCATTTAAACAAATTTAGCCAGTTTCTGATATCCTAGTGAGAGGGATAATGGCAAAATCAAAATGTGTTTTCCCAAGTTGTTTATTGATTTAGTATTATAGTTCAGCAACTTGTATATATTGATTATTGGGTTCTGAATAGACATATATAACATAAATAATGTCTCAAAGGCCATGTGATTTATATTTCCTGCTGTATGTCAAGAAGGAAGAATTATTGATATAAACCATTGAAACCATGCCTGACCATTACTAACTCCCGAAAAAAGATGAAAACCATAGAGATGTGTTATGTAATGTAGATAATACTGCTATTTGTAAGTAAGAACATTGCATTTCCATTCACTGATAACAAACGCAAGCAACTCCCTGTGCTATCAAACAGTTTTTGTTTCACAGTACTTTTTTTCAACCCAGATTTATGCAAAACCCGAATGGAGTGGGGGGAGGGGGTCAACAATCTCTTCAAAAACATCCACCCAATTACCAAATGCATATATAGTGTATAGGGCCTACATAACAGAATTAAATTGCCAGACTTTCACGCATATCTATATAGGATATATATATGAACTAATAATCTTTCGCCTTTCCTGAATTTTTGCATGTGATGGATGCTGCACAGGATACTTGTATTTTATCACTTGGATATTATATCCTTCTTTCACTTTGGGATGAAATTCGGAGTGGTTAACGAGAGCGACGACATGCAAATGGCTGACGATGGATGGAGTTGCACATTCAGAATATGCATCAGGGATGAGAAAGAGATTTCATTCCTCCTTTTTTGAACACAAGTATGTCCCCAGCATTGCTGAGTGCTCTGACGATTTACAGCTAGAATTAGTGTGTGCTGAAAGATAGTATAGTCCCAAAAGTAGCCTTGCAACCTTGGTGATGTCCATTGGCCTTGGGCTCCTGACCTCTTGTCACCACCACCCAGTATAAGCTCCTCTACATAAGACATAATTACTGTCTGGTATTTGGTATCTAAGATTGCTGGCCTTCCTCCCACTAGCTAGACCATATCATAACCATTTTTTGCGTCCATTTCCGAAAAGTATTACATATAGGTATAATCATTTCTCCTTTTATCTTGACATTATAATATAGTGTCCTATATTTGCGAATTTATCGCATGTATAGCAGAAATGCGACCAAAGTATACACACAAATGTAGAAAACAACTATGCAGTGTTCAACTGACATTGTTGGTGACTGAAAAATTATTGCTGGCAGTATAAAGTAAGTTTGTTTTTGAAATTCAGAGACTGGGGCATTTGTTAACACATACATACAGAGTATAAATTTATAGGTTTAACATATATAGGGCACTTTTCTGGGTTACAATGATAGTTTTTCTTATTATGAAACACTTTCTGTTTACAATTGGATACAGCTTTCTGAGATCTTATATTAATACTTCGATTACTTTAATTCCGTTCATTATGACTAAATCAGGAATCATATTAAAAAAATTGATTAAATGAAATGAAGTTATGTTTCTTAAGGTACAAACTTGTGCCTCGTTAATTAGACACCTGGATAATTCGTCACACCTGGATAAGTTGTCAAAATTTAAAGTCCAGTCTTCATAGACTTACATGTTAAAATACTCCGCTTAAATCATCACTCCGCATAATTCGTCTGAAATTTTTAGTCCCACCGGCGACGAATTAACGAGGTTTGAATGTAATATAATATACTAAAAGCTCGTCCAAAGTTGCACTATGGAGGGAGGTGATTTAAAGGGGAATACGTAACCTCTGACCAATGAGAGAGTAGATATTATGCTGGTTAGCTATTCATTGGTCGCGTCCAAGTGCATCAAACTTCCTCATTGGCCAAAGGTCTCGTCTACTCCCTTTCACCACCCCCTAATAGTGCAACTTTGAACGTGTTTTTAGTATACAGAGCAATTTTTGAATCTTTAAATAATATTTACAGCTTTTGAATGTTTTTGACCCCTGCAAGTAAATTAAAGTTTGAAATTACTTTTCAAACTTCTAAAGGGACTCTTGATTGAGCTTCTATATACAGGAGCATATGAGCCTTCATCCTTCAAAATCACTTTGAAACGGACCCTTCCACTGATAACAGGGTATGAATATTTCGTACCCAATACAACTGTAATGCTTATTTGAA
>JAVBJR010001075.1:0-3248 GCA_031546965.1 Dysgonomonas sp. | reverse complement strand
GTTTATGGATGCTGTTCGAAAAAACCGTTATTTAACGGAGAAAACACATATTGACGGTTGGTTGTGATCCAAGATGGCGGACACCTGCTTGTAAGCTTGCACTCAGCATGCTTAGCTTAGCAGTGGTGGAAAAGCCCTATAACAAAGGTCAGACTTCCAAAATTACAAATGGTATAACTTATAAATAACCCAAGCATTTACAAATTGTATTTCACCCAAATAACTCTAAAATTTACAAATATGAAAAACTATTTTTTAACAAAAAAGGTTGATCTATTACACAAATTGGAGGATTTTTGTTTCTTATCCTTTGTTCAAATGTTGCTGTTATTTTTCATTACATATTTTGGCTTGCCAAAGAAGTTTGTACCATCAAATGCATTTGCACTACACAAACTGTTAGAAAGAGAAGTATTGCAACTGGTTCTACCATATTTCTGGCCAAATTTCAAACTTGTTTCCATAAAAATGGTCAGAATTTCAAAATTGAAAACTGTATTTCATATTAAAAATTCTCAAAATTTCATTGCTCCACAAATAAACAAGAAATAACTATTTATTAAAAAAACATTTGATTAAAAGATTTTGTCCATTAATTAAAAGATTAAAATGTAGGGGCTTACTTCCTGGTTCTTTGTTCAATTATGGAACACAGGTGTGCAACTTATGCAACCAAACTTGAAATCCTAGCTGTTGTAGTATCAATAAAAATGGTCAAACTTCCAAAATTACAAATTGTAAAACTTATAAATAACCCAAACATTTACACATTGTATTTCACATAAATAACTCTAAAATTTACTAACATAAAAATTTTAAACCACTATTTTTTAACAAAAAGGTTGATATATTACACAAATTGGAGGATTTTTCTTTCTTATCCTTTGTTCAAATGTTGGTGTTTTTTTTTGAAAAAATAATTATTATTTTGCAAACATCCTATTTTCATTCATATTTTGGCTTGTCAAATAAGTTTGTACCATCAAATGCATTTACACTATACAAACTGTAGTAAGAGAATTTTGTAATGGTTCTATCACATTTCTGGCTAAAATATTAATTTAAAATGTGCTTCCATAAAAATGATCAGAATTTCAAAATTGAAAACTATTTCATATAAAATAATTCTCAAAATGTAGTGCTCCACAAATAAACAAGAAATAACTATTCGTAACTACTGCTGAAATCTAATTCGGAAAATTGATTTTCATATATTGAATCATTTTACAATGTACAATTGTAAATTTTTCCTAAATTTCAGTGTATACCTACTATAACAGATGGTAATTAACCAAGTTTTGCCGTGCATTAGCTTCAACCATGCTATGAAGCCGCGCATTTGATTCTGAAAGCAAATACACATACTGAAAGTTAAAAAACTATGTTTTTAATTGTGTATCTTACAAATCACCTGTATAACGCGCACTATTGGTTTTATCTAAAAATATCACAAGCACAATGTATTACTTTAGTATTTCAGTTTTTAAATGCTCAGTTCAATACATATGATATCAACATGTTCATTCATGTTTTAAATAACTGACATTAGAGATAATGCACAATGATTGAATTGCATAGAGTGAACTTCATTTGATGCATTATTATTCTTAGATAATGTGCCTGTTATTCTCAGGCATTTAGGGCATATACACAATATTTCTCACCTATGAGTTTTTTTATGCGACGAAACGTCATGATCGGAATCTGCATGCTACACAAATATACAGAGGAGAATAAATTTCAAATTGCTTGGAATTGTGTCCTATAAATGTAATTTTCTTAAAGACTTAATTGCCTTCACGAATTGCTTGCTTGTGGAAGGAATTGCTTCTGGACTTGAACTCCTAATTGAAGATGGTGAGTCAGACGTTTTTCGTGTCAGATATTGGGGCAAGTCAAAGGTGTGATTTTGGTTTTCTTTTGGTTTTGATATCTTGGCTTTTTTTGGTGGTGGAAATTGTTCAACACATTGATTTTGACTGCTCTCTTGTTTCTTTCTCTATGAAATTTCTCCTATCGTCAGTGACCTGAACTTTGCTGGAGTAAAACTCTTCGCACATTATTTTTATTTGATCATCAAGCACATCATTTGCTCCATAGTCTAAATCGGCACTAGTTGATGGTTTAGGCAATTGATCGAAGTGCAGCCTGCGTCCTTTTTTGTGATCTCGTGTGTTACATAATTTCAGTCTTCTCTTGTGCAACAGCCTGTTCATTGGGCTTGTCAATTTTCCATTATATCGCTTTTTCATGAGTCCCTTATGCCATACTTGCCCTGGCTGATTATAGGAAAAGCCAGCAACTTTAACACGGCGCTTGTAATTACCTGACCGTGAAAAGTCGATGCGTTTTCCTCCGGTCGTCTTTGCGATGTTGTTAATAAATGTCTCATCTGGATTGTTTGTCTTATAGATCAAACTATTACTCATGCTTGTCAGTCTTAGCATGGCTTCATCAATAAAATTCATCATGCCAGCTTTCACAAGTAGTTTCACATTATTGACATCATTAGTATTGCAATCCATTCCCGGCATACACTTAGAGTGATCTCCAAAAGTGTGAGGCACCAACGCTTTTATAATTCTGCGGGCCTGCAGCCCTTCCTTGCCTGGAAATTGTTTAGTATTGTCTAAAATGAAGTTCCGGGATTGAGATGCACATGATCAGTAGTAGTCAGTTTTCACTGGTATAACTCTTATCCATTATCATTTTTCCAAATATCTAGTATCAGGGTTCCCACAGAAGAACATGAAAAATTTCCATACCTTTTCCAAAGCTTTTCCATACTTTAATAACAATTTTCCATACCCTTATATTCAACTAGTAATTATATTTTCCAAAAAATGTATAAGAATACAGCAATACAGAAAATAACTCACTATACTAATTGTGTTCACTGCTTAAGATTCTCCAAATCATCATTAATTTTGGCACGCAAGACTTCAATTACCTTGGTCTTATCCCTTGCTGCTCTTCTCAGTGCATTAGATTTTGATAAGAAGGTGAGATTTTGTGTACTTTCGGCTTTTTCAGCAAATTCATCTGCAGACTTCACAAGTGACGAGTAACATAGCTCCAACTTCTTATTTTCTTTCATGCCGTCTAATTTTGCCATCTCTGCTTTCCTTTTTATTCCAGCATCTTTGTTTTGTGATTTTTCCTTTTCTTCTTGTAAATACTGTCCATACCTTGATCTGGCACTGGCTGCATTAAATAACAATGGTTTTGTCATCTGTACATGTGACGCA
>JAVBJR010001224.1:0-8184 GCA_031546965.1 Dysgonomonas sp. | reverse complement strand
TTTTTTGTAAATAGTTTTTTGTTCTTTTCATTTGCAGCAATGGAATGATGGCAATTTTTCATGTGAAATCCCATTTTGAATTTTTGAATTATAACCATTTTTAGCGAAACTGGATTGGCCCATAATTTATTGAAAGTCTCGGTATGCAACAATTCTTTGAAATTCGATTAAAATTAAAATATTCACAATTCCTGAAAAAACTCTTCGTCATCCCATGCACTACATAAACATACATGTACATGCGCATTACCACGACTGCAGGATTTCAAGTTTTTCCAGAAACATGGAAAAATTAGTTGCCATTAGATAACATGCAAAACAGTGGCGCCGTCTAGCGCCTCAAAGCGTCCCCAAAACATCTGTTGAAAATCCCCTTAACAGCATACAGGGACTCTAGGCGACAACTAGTTGTAGCGCCCTCTGTAGCGAACTTTTGTCCCTAAAAGGGTCTGTAGTTGCCACCAGAGTCCGGACAGGGGTCACGATTGTATTAGTGAAGGACATGGGTTAGGGTCATTTTCCGCTTGGCCAGAGGTGTAATGCTATAGTCTCAGGGTGGGGTATAGCATGCACCTGTAACTGAGCCCTCCTAAGCATAACACCCCTATGGCCAAGCACAGGTGTGTTCATAATACAGCAAGTCTGATTTCACCCACAGGGGAGGGGGAAGCACACGGTTTAACGGGCGTTTCATCTCTTCTACACTCTGGACAGAGTATACTTGGGTTCCGGAATTATCCAATTTTCCAAGCGGGATAAAATATTGAACCAAGCGTCAAAAAATTATGAAATAAATATAGAACAGTATAGAGAAATATCTATATTTTGCTTGGCCAAATTTTCAGTTACGATTAAAAATGTACTTGTGTCAGTTCACCTTTAACCCCGTGTCAAGCTGACGTCACCCCAATCTTATCAATATTATCAAAGTGCGACTTCCAGGTTGGCGCTACCTATTTGACACGTCGACGTCTCAACGGTTGGATCCCATCGGATTTCTCGCTCCGATTTCCACCGTTTAGCCCCCATTTTGGATGCTCTAATACAACAAACATGGGTGGTAAGTGTTATTTTTACGTAGTCTATACTCCGTTTATAACGAACTCTCTTATAACGAAGTTCACAAAGGAGTTCTAACTCCTTTGGCGTAATGGTACAAAACTCCGAATAAAACAAAACCGGATAAAATAAATCGCGGGTTTTAACAAAGCGAATGCAGCCGAAAACTGCGAATGTATTTCACTTCAGATACATACAATGAGTTTTCCTGAAAGCAGTGATCAATTCAAGTTTTCGGCACGTTCGGTCAGGCGCAAGGGATTGGGCACTACGGTATGTGTTTGGAGCGTCTTTTGGGGGTGGTAAATCGCGATTCGGAAACTTACGATCTTAATTTTGGAAAAACGAGGCAGTATTTCGAAAAAACAACGAAAGCAGGTTGTTCATGCAGGATGTCTTCGAGTATGTATAGTTCCATCGGTTTTTTTTTTTAATTGGTATTCATTTTCAAATAGGAGGTAAAATAGCACTCCAAATCAGGATTTTTGATACCTCTAAGACATCCTGAACAACCTGCTTTCGTTGTTTTTTTGAAATACTGCCTTGTTTTTCCAAAATTAAGATCGTAAGTTTCCGAATCGCGATTTACCTCCCTTAAGCATGGCTGGCAAGATCACTTGCATTCGGAGCTGAATTTACAGCCCAGCCGCGACACCAGCCATGAAGTCAAATTTCAGCTATGCCCAACCCAAGGCCCAACCAACACTTTTCTGCAAGGTTTTGATGTGTTGTCGTGATTATGACTTTGATTTCGCGCAGCTAATTTTGGACCTTTAACTGTGACTTAATTTTCGCTGTATGGCAGCATTGTATATACGTGATACTACAGGTTATGGAAATTTCGGTGTGCGTACATTTTCGTGGAAAATTGAAGTTGCGCGAATATTGCGAAAATAAAGCCACAATGAAATTAACCATGCACTTTTAAAGTATAATGGATTATTGCTGTTGGATCTGATCTTAGGGCTTTTTTACCCATTTTGTATTGGTTAGCTTAGAGTTCAACCTGTATTGTCGCATATTATGGATTTTCGCCATATCTGAGGTTCAACATAAACATAACAGTTCTTGGCGACAATATACACACAGATAGCATTACTATCATATTTGTATTGCACATTTGTGTGTTAAAAACAAACTTCTTATTTTCTATTTGGAATTTCATGATAAATGTGGGTCACCTTCACCAAAATTATTTCACATCATCCAATTAATTTTCCAGTAAAACTTCTGGAACTGATCAAACCTTTCTGCAGTCTTCTACCCGAGATTCAAAAACCAGACAGAAAGGTCAGTAACAGCTCTTGACACTACAAAAATACAGCCTTACAGTACAAAAGTACACATACAATAATAATGAACTGCTATTTATTGTATTTTCCAGGTACAATTCAGGGAAAAAGTACTATGGACTGCAGTCACTCTATTCATTTTCTTAGTATGCTGCCAGGTAACATATGTTATTTTAATAAACGTAAAATATGTTTTAAAAAATTACACATGATTTTGCATTAAACTTGGCAATATGGTGTTTAAATTTATAGTCCTCAATTACAGATCCCACTTTTTGGAATAATGTCTTCGGACTCCGCCGACCCTTTCCAATGGATGAGAGTTATGCTCGCTTCGAATAGAGGCACGTAAAGAAAACTCCTAGATCAAATTTTGTAAAATTATTTACTAGCTTATTATTTGGTACCATAAAACAGGCACGCTGATGGAACTGGGCATCTCACCTATCGTAACATCCGGTCTCATAATGCAATTGCTGGCGGGAGCCAAAATCATCGAAGTTGGGGATTCGACTAAAGACCGCGCTCTCTTCAACGGAGCTCAGAAATGTAAGTCACCCAATGGATTTGCTCCAATCATGATAAAACCCACATAATCTTATAGGAAACGTCCCCCTGATTACAAATCTGGCTTCGGAATCATCCTAGCTCCTCCGGTTTAGGAGATAATCGCGTTTTAGTGCTCCAACTTTAGGGGTCCTAGCTCTCACGGTTTAGGAGATAATCGACTTTTAAGTTTCGGCATGCAAAAACGGAGCTTCAATATGCCCTAATCTTGATAAAACTTACATATTCTTATAGGAAAAATACTCAGGATTTCGAATCTGGCTTCGGATTCGATTTCTCTCTTGCGGTTTCTGAGATAATCGAGTTTTAGTGGCCGAAGGTGTCAAAAAATGGAGTTGGTCCAATCATGATAAAACCCACATATTCTTTTACGAAAAGTCCTCCTGATCGCGAATCTGGCTTCGGATTCATCCTAGCTCCTTCGGTTTCGGAGATAATCGCGTTTTAATGCGCCAACTTTAGGGGTCCTAGCTCTCACGGTTTAGGAGATAATCGACTTTTAAGATTAGGCACGCAAAAACGGAGCTTCAGGATGCCCCAATCATGATAAGAGTGACATATTCTTATAGGAAAAATACTCAGGATCACGAATCAGGCCTCGGAATCTTCCTAGTTTCCGGTTTAGGAGATAATCGCGTTTTAGTGTGCCAACTTTAGGGGTCCTAGCTCTCATGTGAGCAGAGTTTTGCAAATCACAGGTGGACTCAATTTTAAGGCACTGGCTGTAGATGTTCTTAAGGAGTGATGTCTCACGTGTGCGCGTGAAATTTACGTTCATGTTTTTCCATTCCTCGAACGCAGTATTTGGGATGGTCATCACCGTAGGTCAAGCCATCGTGTACGTCATGACGGGGATGTACGGTGATCCGGCTGAAATGGGTGCCGGAGTCTGTTTGATTATCATCATCCAGGTACCTTTCCCTAACTTCATTGTATCCTAGATTTGTACTTTGACTGTCGTGTTTTACCCAACACAGCTGTTCATCGCCGGGCTCATCGTTCTCCTCCTAGACGAGCTCCTGCAAAAGGGTTATGGTCTCGGGTCCGGCATTTCGCTGTTCATCGCCACCAACGTATGCGAGTCCATCTTGTGGAAAGCTTTCAGCCCAATGACTGCCAACACCGGCCGAGGTACCCAATTCGAAGGCGCCATCATAGCGCTGTTCCACTTGCTGGCGACACGACAGGATAAAGTTCGCGCGCTTCGAGAAGCTTTCTACAGGAATAACTTCCCGAACCTTATGAACCTACTGGCCACCTTCCTCGTCTTTGCGGTCGTCATCTACTTCCAAGTGCGTCACTCTCCCACATGTACCTCTACTCAAGGACCCATTATGCTGAACAGGACTATGCACTCCCGGTTCTCATGTATGGGGAGAATGTGCCATAGCTCTGATTGGCTGGCACCCAAACGTCCATGCTGACATCATTCTGGGGTTACCGCAAATTGTGCCTAGCCTCGCAAGCCAGGGCCATCGATGTCCGTTTTGACACGACGATCGCGGGTTCGGTACCCGGCGATCGCCACGTGCGGGTTCGGTACCCGTCGATCGCCGCAACGATCGGCACCCGCGGCGTTTGCGAGGCTATGAATAATAGTTCGCCACCTGGCGTCCAAAACTAGTACTGAGCTTAGTTGCACACAGTGCATAGTCCTGTTCAGCATAATGGGTCCTTGCTCTACTTGAAATCTCTCTAACCGCAATAATTCTCCTAATTTCCCAGGGATTCCGCGTGGACCTACCCATCAAATCCGTAAGGTACCGCGGTCAGTACAGCACGTACCCCATCAAGCTTTTCTACACGTCCAACATGCCAATCATCCTTCAGAGTGCTCTCGTGTCCAACTTGTACATAATCTCGCAGGTACGTAACGTGCCGTCCCACACTTCATAACCTTACGACACAAGGCGCTGATTTGATTCTGTCGTAGATGTTAGCCAAGAAGTTCGGCGGGAACATTTTGGTCAACATCCTCGGTGTCTGGCCATCTGAACACGATGGAGGGCCAGCACGTGCGTACCCTGTTGGTGGTCTCTGTTACTACCTTTTTCCCCCGGAAAATCTATCGCATATCCTGGAGGATCCCATTCACGCATTGCTATACGTCGCCTTCACGCTTGGATCTTGCGCGTTCTTCTCCAAGACGTGGATAGAATTGTCGGAAAGCGGTGCCAAAGATGCAAGTCCATAGTGATACTTTGCTTTCAAGCATTCAGGTTTAAGACTAGTGTGATGTTAGATTTTAACGATATGTCTTTCCAGGTCGCTAAGCAACTGAAGGAGCAGCAGATGATCATTCCCGGCATGCGAGAAAAGTCAACGATCCACGAATTGAACAGATACATTCCAACGGCAGCCGCGTTTGGCGGATTATGTATCGGGGCGTTGTCGGTGTTTGCCGATCTGCTAGGTACGTAGAAAGTAAAACATTCTTAACACGTTGAGCCCGTGTGTGCACCATGTGAACACGTTGCATTTTCACTTTGGACGTGATCACGGTGTGATCCTGCCAGCTTGCGATGGGTTTTCTCCGGGGTCTCCAGTTTCCCCTATATTCTAATTAGAGCAAGTACTTGTGAAAGCTGGGAAATTTATCTTTAAAGTTTTCGCGTACACTTTGTTTTCCTTAAATTTACATATCCTGTTGTTATATAGGTCAAAACAAGCGACCTAGCATTTTTATTTTTCAAAAAAAGTGTTCGCCTCCCGCGGCGGATCCCAAAGTCGCCATTTTGAGAGACATGGTCCACACTTTACTGAAGCACGAATCCATGAATTTGAATGGGGTTTTCGCCATTCGAACCCTTTTTGCATTGCCCAATTACGTTTCGTAGCAATTTTACATTTGACCTAATTAAAGGGTGACCCCTGGGTCACCCAAGATCAACCAGGGCAAACGAAGCTAAAATATTGCATAAGTTTGAGGTCAATTAGATGCCATGCATGCGTGCGAGTAGGCTCAAGGAGGGGTGGCACGCTTGCGATAATGGTCGCAAGCATACAATGCCCTGGTTGATCTTGGGTGACCCAGGGGTCAACCCTTAATTAGGTCTGAGGTCAAATTGCTACGAAACGTAATTGGGCAATGCAAAATGGGTTGGAATAGTGAAAATCCCATCTAAATTCATGAATCCGTGTCCGAGTAAAGTGAGGACCAAGTTTCCCAAAATGGCGACTTTGAGATGGATGCGGAATTGAGGTTTCCAGCTTTCACAAATACTTGCTCACATAATCAATTGGCCTTTATTTTTGAAATGAGCCTTGTATTTATTTATTTTCATTTCCCAGGTGCAATCGGCAGCGGAACCGGTATACTGTTGGCGGTTACAATCATCTACCAGTACTTTGAAATATTCGTGAAAGAACAGGGCGATAAGGGAGGTCTGGTGTTTTGGTAAAACGGGGTTACAGTTTACTGCGTCAACAAATATAAGTACCACAGTGGTACCACGTCAGTTTACGTGATGTCATCTATTGTAGATAACTTCAGATTCATTAAAGATCTGCACGTACGTTATCTTCATAAATTTCATTATTCCAGACAGCTAAATGCATGCATATATTGATCATCAAAAATACTGTATTATAAGACAATATATTGCAATAAAATGAGAAAAATTAGCCTCAAAAGCACAGCCCTCTAGCCTCTTATACATTTCGACTCCCTGTTATCCCCGTCGGATCCGCGCCAAACGCGTAAACGTCGGGTTGGCGCGAACGAGCGCGGAATAGGAAACTATGGAAAAATAAATTAAAAAACTATAAAATAAAAGCAATTGGAAATACTAAATAAAAAGATAAAAAAATAAATTCTAAAAAATTAAATGGAAAAAAAATAAAATGAAAAAAAATGAAAAAAAAAATTAAATGCAAAAAATTAAATGATAAAAATTTAATGGAAAAACTAAATGGAAAAAATTAAATGAAAAACAAATAAATGGAAAAAATTAAATGGAAAAACTGAATAAAATAAAAATATAAAACAATAAATGAAAAAAAAAACTATAAATAAAATAATTTTAACATAAAATGCAAATAAGTAATTTAGAGAAAGTTTGAATAAAACCCCCACCCCCCCTCCCTCCCCATAACCCCCATCCCCCCTTACCCCCCTCCCTTTACAGGAAGAAGGCAGGTAGGTCGGCGAGTAGCAATTTAATTAATTTGGAAAACAAACTGCAAGAAAGTTGCGCGATCGAAACGAAAACGTTCGAATCGTTCATTTCTATCTAACGTCCGATTCAAAATAACCGCCCTTAATTTTTGTAAAAAGCACCGGAACATCTCCTGCTGTCATATATCTATCTAATAAAATATAATAGAAGAGAAGACGTTTCACTTACTACGAAATGGAAGTTGTTCCCCGGCCAAAAGATTAGCAGCCGACGATTTGCAAGTTGCGCGGTCAGGTGTTGTGAATCAGTCGCTAGCCGGTGCGCCGCGATGAACGCCGGGTTGCCGCGGTAAACGAGTTATATTAGCGCGGACGAGCGCGGAATTGATCGAGTTGGCGCGGCCGAGCGCGGAATTAGTTGGCGCGGAAAATTTAAATTTATTTTTAGACCGTCACTTTCATATTCATAAGCTATCGCCTGATTGGCTGTCCTATTTGTACCATGTATTTTCCGAAGCAGGATGGTAGCAAACAGAACAGCCAATCAGGTGATCGATTATGAATATGAACTTGACCTAGAATGATCTTGTACTAAAGATCAGAGGCAAGTACGTACCGATAGTATCGATAGAACCCTTTAGGTTACCTTAAATTTGGCCGCCATTACGGTGCCGAAACTCCATTGGCCATCCCATAAGAAAACACTGTGCAGTCAAATTAAAAACGTTGCAAAAATACCTTAACTTTCGTCAATCGGCCCAAAACTGCCGAAATCGGATAAGAAACGATGGATTTGGTCATGTCCTGACATTTTTTTGGCCATTCGCCGAGATTAATTAAGGTATTTTTGTTTACGTTTTTAATTTAACGGCTCTATATGTTTTCCTATGGGACGCAAGTAACCTTGCAAGTGGCGTACTTCCGCAAGGTACTTACGCCCCTACGCTAACCCAACGCGTCCCTAAACCCCGGCACGTGATTTGCGGACGGCATTCCATTGGCTACGTCCGTGTTAGCCAATCGCAAACAGAGCCCTAGTTGGCCATACTCGATGTTGCAGGTCTCAAAGCTTACGATCGCATTTTAGCATTTTCTGTCCTTCCAGGTTGGATCATCCTTTTTGACACGTCGACGTCTCGCAACGGTTGG
>JAVBJR010000798.1:0-6576 GCA_031546965.1 Dysgonomonas sp. | reverse complement strand
GATATTCGTTTTTGAAAATAATATCGGCGGACCAGGTGGCGGAGCACGAACGTCAAAACTGTGCGTCGGAGCGCCGTTGAAAACGTGTTTATGGTGGGCCGTACGCTACATTAGATGCCAATAACAGAGGGGGACAAAATGGCTGACGATAGTTTGCAATCTACTTTGTGATGGATGTTCAAATCCATACAACCTTTCTGCATTATTATCACTCTAGGGATTGCTGCTAACTGTCCATACCTGATACTGCCTGGCAATAAGCCTACACCATAGTAGAGGAACGGTAGGTGTTCCGTACTGGACATTGTGACGCCACCACTATGACACCAGCACCTTGGTGACGCCATGGCGTCACAATCTTTCATCATTTATAACTTTTTTTAACAATTGTGAAAGCAATTCTGTTTGCGGCAATAAATTTTGTGGCATCAGCTCTGTTAAGGACAACGTTTTCAGCATATGTTGCAAAACCATGTCAGTTCTCCTTTAAGGCCTATCTGTTCGATAAATTCTATTGCACCATAAAAGTGGACGAATGTAATATTCTAATAATTAATAAGTTCAGTGATATTTTGTTCGTATTAAAGCAGCTGCGCATGTTAGTGCTGTGTTTCAGTTATTTTTATATGACAATAAAATGCAACCATAAACTGTAACTTGACGTATTTCCTCCAAGCTGATCTTTTTTATGTTGCTGCCAAATGTTTATCATTGCACACTTGTTAGCATTGTATTAACTATATATTTAATTGTGTGATCCTCATTTGCATTGTCTCTAATGTATATTGTAAAATCGTGTAATAAATATATTTATTCTTGCATTTCGTATTTGTGCAACCCTCAAATGTGATGACAGTTGCGATTTTCTTGGCACTTTCAACTGCATTTCAATTCACTTATGCTATGTATGAGGAGGTTTGCAACAACAACATGCTTAACATTGTCTTCAGTGGATTATGCAATGCAGAAGATGTATCAACTCCTCACTGGAAAGGAAATATTTACATGCAATCAGCGGACATTAACGGTAGTCAGAAACATTATGATAGCAAGTTAGTTGATAAAGTGTCAGTCTTTCTCAAGGAATACGTCTGCAAGTTAGCATGTCCGTCTGATACACCATTGTTGGAGACTCGCCTATCTACGTTTTTAGAAAATTAAGATTTTGGCTAATTTTGAAATTAAATAACGTGATTTAAATATATATTAAATGTATCGTCATTACGTTAGGTGATATGAAGATATTCCAGCCATTTTGGAAAATGAAAGAAAGAATTGAATCCCATACCATATATAATAATGATAATTTCCGCGAAACTTTGTGCATCGTGCAATTTTCAAAGAACTACAGTTATACGTATACAGTATATTGTAGTAATATTACTGCCATTCAGAGATAATAAAGTCAACGCTAAATGTATAAAATTAATTTACCTTGAAAATTTAGCTGCACGGATTCAAAGTCATTTAAAGTATTCATCACAATTTCTAATTTGCTAACAACATCTAGAATTTCATGTATATTTAAGCTTATATTTGGTTTACATTGTGTAAAATAATAACATTATCAGAGTGCACAAATTTCAATTACCAAAATAAGGAATGCAATCACAACCCCAATTCCCAAGATAGTAAATGCAACCCAAGTCTCTGAGAATGTCATTGGCTTGACAGTAACATTGTCCAGTTCATAAGCTTTGATAGGCAGTAGTGAAAAAGTAAATGTTAAAGACCAACATGAAGACCAGTAATGCAATCCATACATTGAATACTTGTACAATGGAATGAAGGAAGATTCATTGGTTGGTCATATTTTACAGAAAACATGTTTAACCCATCATGGAAAATAACATGCAGTTAAATAGCTTTTCTTTTTAACAATGAGAAAACTGCCAACTTTACAGTATGTCCGCTTCCTGAAGGAGAAAATGATATAATAAATTCAACAACGAAAATAAGTTTTTACCCCAAGAGACGCAAATTATTTTCCTAACTGATAATTCATGTACCATGGTAATGTGCTCTGGAATAAAATGGAATTGCAGTGCAAAAACTGTTAAAAGCAATTTCTTACAGAAAAATATCTTACAATTTTTCCTTACTATTGTGGTGGCACTTGTTTGGCAGGTCCAATTACCTGGTAATTAGTATTGAGCAAGTTTGTTGCTCCTTTGTTGTTGGTGACTCAGAGGGTCAAAGTTGATGGGGTTTTTCCCAAGTGTGGCAACTGTTGAATAATTGTTAATAATCATTGATTGGTTGATATTTCTTTATAAACTGTTGAGTCTTGTTGAAAAGGGTCAGTCTTTGCCTAGAAGTCCGAGTGTCTAGATGTTGCAGCCAAGATGTTATTTTCCAAATTTATCTTATTCTCCTGAGGAATGTCCATTGCTGCGATGATGTCCAGTCACTAACCAGTGAATGAATTTCCCAATTTATCACCAGCTGTTGACTAGGACTGAGGTCCTATCAATCTTCATCAGCCACAATTCTTCATCTTCTGCAACTTTCCATCAGCTGTTTACAAGAGACTGAGGTCTACTTGTCATTTGGAATTGGACTGAGGCCCATTTCTACTAAGTTCCCTCTATGACTGCTGGTCCTGGAACTTTGGAAGAGTTGCTGTTCTGGATCTGGTGAAGCTGACATGGTGCTGACATGGTGCTGACATGGTGCTGACATGGTGCTGACATGGTGCTGACATGGTGCTGACATGGTGCTGCTACTGGATGCTGTGGGCTGTGGTGATGTACTGACCAACCTTCAACATGACTCAAATTACCATTTACTAAATTGTTGAATTGTTATTTTGAAAGTATTGTTCTAGTTGTTGTTGGGAGAGACCCTGAGGGGTGTTTGAGGGCTTGTTAATACATAAAAGTAGTCAGGTTATTCAGGTTCCGCCTTCCGCATTTATTAAACGGATTCCACGCGCTACACTATAGATGTGAACTATACTCATTTAAATTCGAGGAACTCTTCCATGTACCTTACATGGACCTCTTAGATGTCCGTCCATCCTTGTTTTCCACAATATTTGTTACCCGGAACGTAAAACATCCTCAAAATCTTTGTGGTACATGTAAGTATTTTTTAAAGCATTCTAATCACTAATAATTTGATACATCATCCATTAAGTTATCTAAGGTCTTAATGAAATACTGGTTCTTGATATTCTCCAAGTTATATACCGTAAAACGGGGTGGCTTTGACCCTGGTTGGGTGAGTTTGGCCCATAGGGGAGACTAGGGCTATTCATATTACGAGGTAAAGTGCTTCAAGTGATCTGCATGGTTTTCGTATTTTAATACTAAAAATCACGAATTTGTAGCAGGATAAAGCTATCACATTTATACATGCTGAGGAAAATTTATATTGATGTAGCTTAGAAACCATCGGATTAGAATATGAAAAACGGTTTTGGGACTGAAAGTGCAAACGGTTTGCCAAAGTTTTCTTTCAGCAAGCACATTATTGCCATCGTTCAAAAATTTACAGTCTGTTTGGTAATTTAGTGGACACTTAGGATTTCAATGAAACGGTAAGGAAATGAGGCAAAAATGGATACACATCTGTTAATTACAATGTAGAACAGATTGTGACACATTTGCACAACGATAACTGCCATGGCTTTCATAGCAGATATTAAAATGTGGGAATGGGCGAAATCAACTGTTTGATATTTTAGTGGACAGTGAACTAAAATGTTACATAAAAATTTCCTGATACTTAATTGACCCTCCATTTGCCTTTATTACGTTAAAAACTACATCCGTCATAGGTTCTACTAATGTATGCATACTCTTAGGATCATTTTTATACCAGCAATCAATAATAGCCTATCTTAATGCACAAATGCTAAAAAGTTAGTGGCCACCATGATAAACATCACACCAAGGATACCTCAAAAGTTTGCCATCCTGTTAAAGTCTGGACTACTGTCTGGTCAAGCCATTAAAATAATATTTTTATATCGCAAACACTGTTTAGCATCTTTGGAACTATGTCTTCAAGCATCATCATGCTGCAGAATCCGTGGGTGACCACATATTCCTGGTCCATGTGGCAGTGCAGACACCTGTAGGAACTTCTGATAGGGACAGGCAATCATCTGTTGAGTTATAACCGCAATCGGAGCAACGTCATTGTACCAAAATCCTCCGCATCATCACCGATCCACCACCTTCAATCCAATTACAATGGAATGATGGTTCCTTCAGTATATCATGCCAATAGCACTGCAGGCCATCAAGTCCATCCAAATTAAACTTCTTTTTATCAGTAAATAGGACTTGTACCCTATATGGTTCACACGTAATATGTTATCATACCCACTTCAGTTGTTGTGCCTTGTTGTGGGATGTTAAGGGTGGTTTACCTTTTGAATGTCATCGTTGGCAATGTAAACAGAACCTTCCATACAGTCTAAGGCTTTACTGGCAACAGTAAATTTGCAGCTGCATCTTAGCTGCAGACTGTCCAGTAGAACTTGCTGCACAAACTATCCTCCTTTTATCACGCTCTGTGAGCTTTGGTTAGGCACAACATTTCTTTTTTGAATCAGTTCTGTGCTTACCCAAGATAATAATAATATCTTGGGTGTTCTCCATACACGGCTAAGGCTTTCGTCACCGTGTTGGGTGAATGGCACCTAAGACTCGCCAACAACAAGACGCGCAGCAGCAGCAGCAACTACCTCATCAGCAGCTCGAGGGTACTCCTGAAGAGGACCGTACACGCGTCGAAGCTTCGCCGTCTGACGCTTCGCCCCGTCGCCGACCGGGCCGCATGGAACAATTGGAGACTGCAGTAGCTGATATCCGCACGTCCCTGGCGGTTCTTTTACGCGATCGCAGACAGCAAATCATCCGCGACGACCTGGCAACAGCGGGTCCTTCGGGTATCACCCCTGCTCAACGTCCTCCTCCTGACGTTCCGGAGCCTCCGGCTCCTCTTCCTCAAGTGGTGGCCATTCCACAGGTTCCCAAAGAACCGTTGCCCACTGACGAACAGTTTGAGCAGATTATTGCTGACATCTACGCCTCACGTGCCGCCACCACTTCTCAGCTCAAGTTACGTGACTGGCACGAAGTCGACAATTTGAAATTGGTGGCCCAGTTCATTGAATACTTCGACGACAAGACTCGAGCCTCGGTGTGGGCCCGTCTCCGCGCCCTGTACATCGCTTCCGTACACGGGTGGCACACGGCCATCGCGGCCCAACCTGCGCCGGGAACTGCGAAGTACGGCTTTAACATCCCCGTAGTGGCTCGACCGGCGTTCAAGCGGGATGCTCCACCAAGACGACAGCCCTCGCGGGCTCCTCAGAAGAAGAAGGCGCCTCCGAAGAAGGCGCAGTAAAGCCTTTCGCCATCGCCTGCGGCGTGCTCGAGCGGCGTTACCGGTTTTGCCCGTGGACGTCATCGCCGTCGAGGAGCTGGTTGAGGCCCTGCAAGATCTTCGCCTGTCATCTTCCTCTTTTGAATCCTCCTCTGCTTCCTCCTCCTCGGCGGTAAGCAGCCTGTCCTTCCCCCTTCCTCCGGGGTTGGACGACGTCCTTGCGGCCCTTCCTCCGCTGCGGGACCCGGATGCGGAAGTACTCCAAGACCTCTTGGACCTTCCTGGACCGGACGATGTCGATGTCCCTGTCATCGATTGGACCGAACTGTTTGATGGCTTCCAGGGTCATCAACCTGACCTGTGGCCTGTTCCCTCTTGGCCGTCCTCTGCGGCTAGCGACGTATATCGCTACATCCGCGAGCTTGCTTGGTCCGAAGACGCCTGGCAACGACCACCTCCAGTTGTTGGAGCACGAGGTGGTCAGGATGACGCTGATGTCCCTGATGGTGGGACTGACTTGATGCCTGATCCTGACTTGTCTACAGCCAAGCTGCGCGTCCCTTCGGTGACCGACCTGCGTACCCCCCGCTACCAGATGCGCCTTCCTCCTCGCTTCGCGCAGTCCCAACAGTGGATCGATGGGGGTGTTCGCTATCGACCTCCTTCCGGTCGCCACCGTCGCTGCCATTCCACGGCAGCTGACTTGTTACCCCTCGTTGAAAATATGTGCGCTGCTGGGGTGCTGGAACCCGCCGAGGATTCCTTGGTACAATGGATGTTTCCCATCTTCATGGTGCCCCGCCCCAATGACCGCCCTTCCCGGGTCATCTACGACATGTCGGAGGTCACCGACCTGCACCGGCCTCCTCACTTCAACTTACCGCGGATTCCGGACGTTTTGCAACACACACCTAACGCTATAAAGATTGACTTGCGCAACGGCTTCTGGCATGTCCCGCTACACCCCATGGCACGTCGATGGTTCGGCGTTCGTTGTGCGGGACGTGTTTACCAGTGGACGGTGCTTCCAATGGGGTGGGCCTGGGCCCCCTACATAATGCAGATAGTGACCAAACACGTCTTGATCACCTTGTGTGACCAGCTTCCCGTTACTCCGTCTACATATCTTGACGACCTGTTCGTCCAAGGATCTGACGCGGACCTGCTGGCGGTGGTTGACCGCTTTCGTGCGGCTGATGCTGCGGGTTCCTTGGCGGTCAACTGGTCTAAATCTAC
>JAVBJR010000351.1:0-2830 GCA_031546965.1 Dysgonomonas sp. | reverse complement strand
TTTCTCTCGTTCCCCTACCCTTTCTAAAACCAGATTGATTTTCTGGTAGGATCTTTTCCTCTTCTGCCCATTTCATTAAACGTTCATTAATTATAGCTGCAAATATCTTATATGCTGTACTTAATAGTGAAATTCCTCTATAATTTTCTGCCTTATTCACTTCCCCACCTTTATAAATTGGAACAATTTGTGCTTCTCGCCACTCTTCAGGTATACTCCCTTTAATCCATATCTCGTTAAGTAACATACACAATTCTTCACTTAGTTGCTGTGTCGCGTATATCCAGACCTCATTCTCCATACCATCTCCTCCAGCTGCTTTACCTTTTCCCAACTTTTTAATCACAATGTCCAACTCCTCCATTGATATCACTTTATCCCAGCACCCTCCTGCATCCTCCACCGCATCACCTTTCCTCTCATCCTCTGCCCTCTTTCCCACCTCCCAACTGTGCTTCAAAATATTGCATCCATTCTTCTTCCGTGATATTATTTTTTACCCTTACTCTTCTCCTTCTCTCTTTATTAATGAATTTCCATAACTCGGCTTCGCTTCTCACTTTGCTTGCTTCTGCTTCTAATTCCTTTCTCCATTTTCTTTTGTTGGCCTCGCATGTAGACTTAAAGATCCTCCTCTCTCGCAAATATCTCTCGCGCCGCTCATCCCTTTGTTCATTTGTTGCCGCTCTCAACTCCCTCAGCTTTCTTCGTAACTCCGATTTTCTTGCCGCACATTCTTCGGACCACCATCTCACTTTACTTTCTCGCTCCCCTCCCACCTTCCGCCGCTCTCTAACCCTTGCTTTCTCAATTATTCCCTTAATTCTTCCCCATCTTTCTTCAATTGTTCCCTCCTTGGGAATACCCATGATTTGTTCTACCACTCGCTCTTCATACTGCTTCCTTCCTTCTATCGACCAGTCATATGGCTTAAAAAACCATTTGTCCCTCCCTCTCTCCATTTTTTCTTCCCCCTCTTTTCTTCCAATCTTCACTACGAGAGGCATATGGCCTGATTCGGTTCTTTCTCCAACTGTCATACTCTCTACTTCTCTACTCGCACACTCATTCACCACACCATAGTCAATCACTGTGCTGACATCTTTTCCAATGTACGTAAATTGCCCTTCTGCATCTCCATCACACCACCCATTAAGTACCACCACACCCATTTCCGCCATCCACTTCCACATCTTCTTCCCCTCTGCATTACACGTCTCATCCATGGACTGCCTCTCTATTTCTTTTCCGTCACCCGTCATCACCAACTCTTGGACACCGATGCGGGCGTTAAAATCCCCCATCACTAACCAAATTTCTTTTTCTCTTTTTTCTTCACGCCCCATCTGTTGCGACAATTCCCCTTCTAACGCAGTCCATCCTTCCCTATTGTACACCGCCACCAAATTCCACTGCACATTCTTTCTCTTCCATACACATTTCAATGTCTGCTTGCTTGCTGTGAACTGCACGCTTCCCTCATATCCCACTGCTTTCTTCACTCCCATTAAAATTCCTCCCGCCGCTCTACCTTTAACTTTCAGCCTCTCTGCATTCACTCGATCCCACTTAAATTCAGGTGGTAATCTTCCTTCCCAGGTTTTCCACTCTTTCTCTTCAAGCCAAGTCTCCAGCAACATAACTACATCCCCCTCTTTTATAAACTTCCAAAAGTCCGCATCCTTATTCTTCACACCCGCCACATTCCAAGCGATTATGGTCAGACTTTGTCTCCTTTTTGCATCACCCCGTTTTTTGGCCACACCTTAGCCACTGGTTCTATCCCTTTTTCTCTTCATTCCACACAAATCGTTGTCCGTCAATCTCAATACTATCAAATTTCACTGTTGCTCTCCGTCCCTTTTGTCGCTCCCTCTTTGCAATCTCAAATAGGTTCCACCTTATTCCTCTCATTCGTACAGAGAAGTCCTCTTCTATATATATATGGTCGTAGATTTTAACTTGTTCTTTCTTCGCAACACCTCATCTCTTTCCTTTTCATTCACAAATTTCATTACTATCGGCCGGTCTCTTCCTTCCATCAACTTTCCTACCCTATGGGCTCTTACTATTCCCACTCCTTTTAGATCAAGCTTTTCCTCCAGCACCTGTGAAACTTTTCCTTCAATCTGCGTCCAAGTCTCGTTTTTGCCTTCTTTGATTCCTTTCATAGCTAAATTCGTCCGTCTACTCCTGTATTCCAGTTCATCAATCTTCTGCGCCATCTGTCCAATTTGTACTTGCATGTTCATCATCTCCTCCTTCATCTCCCTCTCCTTGTCTCTTTGCCTTTTTTCCTCCTCCACCCATTTATTCACCTCCTCCCATCTTTTATTTGCTTCTTCCCACCGCTTATCCATCTGTTCCCAATGTTTCTCCCATCCATTCCACTTTTCCTCTTGTCTGTTTATTTTATCAATCAGCCCATCTAGTTTTGCTTCCATTCCACTGGGCTCCCTTCTCCTCTTATTATCCTTCTCTGCACCTTCACTCTCAACCTTTTCTCTCCCTATTTGCGTTTTTTTTTTATGATGTGGTGATCAATTTAAACCAGTTCTGGCAAATGGGCTTTGGCATCCACCATCTTTCTCCCCACTCGGTTGTGACCAACTGTTTGCTCGTAGCCTCTCATCCATCGCACTGCTTTTTTCTTCTTCTCCTTTTACCTAAACACCACAACAGTATTATCTCTCTTGCCAATTTTCACTTGTAATGTGTCAGTGTAGTGAGTACTTATCTATTTGCGGCAGCTTTCAATGTAAAGCTGCCTATTTCTTGAAAATGCTTCCTCACTATACTCTCCCCTTGTCTTCCTTTCTCTTTTATCTGC
>JAVBJR010000248.1:0-3178 GCA_031546965.1 Dysgonomonas sp. | reverse complement strand
ACACCTGAACCAGCAGGGTCTAAGTCACAGGCCGGTCATCAACATAAACAGCAACAATCTTTCGCTCTCACAGAAGTAAACACATGGATCGCCCTCCAGGGGGGTCAGACTAAGGTCCTGCAGTTTCTTATCCAGCTTTTTGAACAATTGGAATTCAGTTTGGTGTAAACTGTTAGGGGCTTTACTTTTACCCCACTCCTCTTCAGGTTCACCAATTGCTTCTTGACCAAGTGTAGAGTTTGCTCGTCTATGTCTTCGGGATGAGCAACCAGGCTTGTCAGTGTCTCGTCGAGCCGTACGGGAATTTCCATATAAATTTCAGCATCAACTTCACCATTTAGGAAGGCAGTAGTGACGTCCAACTGAGATACTTGAAGTCCAAGGTTGACCGCAAGTGCAATCGCGGTCCGGATCGATTTCCGTCGAGGGAACTGGAGCGGAAGTTTCTTGAAAATCAACACCAGGGCGTCGAGTAAAACCCTTAGCCACCAGTCGAGCCTTCCGACGCTCCAGCATGCCATCTGCCTTGAACTTGTTTGTCAGCACCATACGGCAGCCAACCAGGTTCTTCCCAGCAGGGCAATCAACCAATGTCCAATTCATTTTTTACATGTGCAGATACCGCCTTACGTACAGCAGCCTTCCACTGTTCAGAACACGGTGTAGTATAGGTTAGGTGGTGAAACTCCTCTACGCGTCAGGGGAAAAGTATGGTGGGTTTCGTACGGCCGCCGCTAGGTGGCGCTTCGGTTTCCGCAGGTTACTTATACCACGTGTGTACAGCCGTTTTGCACGTGAAGGCGCGGAGTTTGGATACCTCGATAACGGTAATGTTATTTTATATAGATATATATTGTTCAATGAGCATTAAGGTTAATCATTCCGAACGTTTAAAGACTGACCTGTTGGGTAGGTGGCGCTCCAGTCGAAAAGGTGTGCCTGTTAAAATGTTAATTTAAAATTAGTTACTGCATATTTATTTAAAGTCGGGACGGATTGGAATAAATGAAGAAACGATCTTTTATACAAGTACCTGGGTTTATGACGTTAAACGGGCGGTTAGGCCTCCAGCTAATTTCAAAGTTGGCGTCATTTGTATCGAATTTCGGCGTCGGGGAGAGTATAAAGCAAAAAACCGGTACTTGTAAAATCACGATACTTAACAAGTAAGTGCAATCCAGTAATAATAACACATCGTTTGCGTTTATTAATACAAATTTTAGTGGAAAACGCTTAGAAAAAAATGAAACGTACTGAGTGTGAAATTTCAAATGAAACGCTTGATTTGCGTTTTATTTTCTCGAACGTAAATTATGAAATAATACGCTAAATAAGGTTAAATGATTTGTGAGTAACATAATTATGTACTTGCCTGCCGAGTTTGGTAATTTTACGAGTGATGGTTTTTGCTTTTTACTCTCCCCGACGCTGAAATTCGAGCGAAAATCGAGCTATTGACGCCAACTTTGAAATCCTCTGGAGGCCTAACCGTACGTTTATCGTCATAAACCTAGGTACTTGTATAAAAGATCGTTTCTTCATGTATTCCAATCCGTCTCGACTTTCAATAAACATGCAGTAACTAATTTTAAATTAACATTTTAACATGCACAACTTTTCGACTGGAGCGCCACCTACCCACCTGGTCAGTCTTTAAACGCTCGGAATGATTAACCTTAAAAAGGATCTTTGTTGATTTCAGGGAACTTTATTAGTACACTGGCACAATATTGGATTGAGCGAGGATCAATTATAATGAGGCAAATATATGTCAACAATTTATTGGGTTATATATGTCTAGCTATTGACTTGATTTGGTTCCTGTAAATTTTTGAAATTCAATTTAAATAAATGTAAATAATTTACAGGAACCAAATCAAGTGAATTTTCATTAATTAAAAAAAATGACAAAACAAATAAAAACTAACTCGATTATTGAATTTCAATATTTGACAGGAACCAATTAGTCAAGTTAGTTTTCATTAATTAAAAAAACAATTATAACATAAATACAAACTGAACTTGGTTCCTGTAAAATATTGAAATAGAACAGTCGAGTTAGTTTTATTTGCTAACAAAATAACTAAAATTAAAAATATAAAAACGTACTTGATTATTGAATTTCAATATTTTGCAGGAACCAAGTCAATTTATTGGATTATATATTTCTAGCCAATGAATTAATGTGCATTAACTATAACTTGACTGTTAAATTTCAATATTTTACTGGAACCAATAAGTCAAGTTAGTTTTCATTATTTAAAAAAGAATATAAGATAAATACTAACTGATCTTGGTTCCTGTAAAATATTTAAATTAAATTGTGAAGTTAGTTTTTATTTCTTTTGTAATTTTTATCATCTTGTTAGTAAATAACAACTAACTTGATGGTATTTCAATATTTTACAGGAACTAAGTTCAGTTTATTTTAATGGTATTTTAATTATTAGTGGAAGGATTTCATTCCTGTAATAATGTTGTGAAATAATGTGTGTATGAACTACAATAAATAATGTGCAAGATATAATCAAAACCAAAGTGACACTGG
Organism: Dysgonomonas sp.; assembly: GCA_031546965.1. Lineage (GTDB taxonomy): Bacteria > Bacteroidota > Bacteroidia > Bacteroidales > Dysgonomonadaceae > Dysgonomonas_A. The sequence goes on along the minus strand of JAVBJR010000248.1, from coordinate 630 downwards.
ATAACTTTGTTTAAAAGAAACATTAACCCATTTATTACAAAATTAGTAATGATCAAATGTAGAATTTGTAATAAATCGATTTTAACTACCATTAATGTTAGACAATAATTAATATTAAGGTCGATTTTTATATTATATTCCGTGGTTAACCATAAAAATATTGCACTTGAACTGTAAACATCACAAAACACGAGTAACATTTAAGTTGTATACAACATTACTGTCATCACTGCTAGGTGGGAAATCACTTGTAAAAACCTATATACTGTAAAAGTGGTAATTTGCGCGTGGCCAAATTTTCGCGGAATGAGTAATTGACCCATTTCCGCGGGCTTTTATTTTCGCGGCAAGGGTGCATTGTGCCCATTAACTCATGACCTTTCTAAACCGCATTTCAATGCGAAACACCTACCAATTGCTAAATGGTCAATAAATTGTGTGATAATTAATAATAATAATAATAATAATAATAGTAATAATAATAATAATAATAATAATAATAATCCTGATGCTAACGGGTTCTATACACTATCCAGTGTGTTAACCCGGGGGCCCCTTCCTATCCCATCCATTGACTTCACAAGCAAGCAAGCGTGCTAATCCGTAGTCCGTAGACCCATATGGGTTGCA
>JAVBJR010001254.1:0-3316 GCA_031546965.1 Dysgonomonas sp. | reverse complement strand
CAAGTGCGCCATTTGTGAACTGCAGAACGTCTAAGTGGTATTCAACTTCACGCCATGTGTTGTGCAACATTTCTGTCGTGACACCAGCAACAGCCTCAATTATCCTCCTTCTTAATGTGTCCATATCAGGTACATGTGTTGCATACACTCTGTCCTTGACATAACCCCACAGGAAAAAATCTAAGGGGGTTATATCCAGTGATCGTGGTGTCCAGACTGTCATACCATCGTGCCCAATCCACCTGTCAGGAAATGAACCAGCAAGGAATTCTTGAACAAGTAATCCCCAATGTGGTGGTGCACCATCTTGCTGGAAAATCACCATGGGTTGCAAGTCATTAAGTTGCGGTGCCACAAAATGTTGCATCATGTCCAGGTAAATGTTCGCTGTTACTGTATGCTCTGCAAAAAAGAATGGCCCAATAACTCGATAATGCATTAAGCCGCACCAGACATTCACTTTAGGGCTATCCTGATCATGTTCCATGATGAAGTGTGGATTTTCTGAGCCCCATATTTCCACATTGTGCCTGTTTACTTTCCTGGAGATGTGGAAAGTAGCCTCGTCTGTAAAACACACAAGCTGCGGCTATGCATTGTCGTCGTCGATTCATTGCAAAATCGTAGTTGCAAAAGAAAAACAACGAGGATAGTCATCTGGCTTCAAAGCTTGCACTATCTGGACTTTATATGCATACAAGTGGAGACGCTTGTGTAAATTTCTTTGCACCATTGAACGTGGTATTCCAAGTTCACGAGACGCACAACGAGTAGACTGGGCAGGTCTTCGCAGAAATGCTAGCTGCACAGCGGCAAATCTCTCTTCACTCAAGGGTGGTTGCCCTGTTCGTGAACGGGAGACCACACTTCCAGTCTCCTTAAACTTTGTATACCATGCAACGATGCTTTTGTAATCAGGTGGTGGTCGCTCATATTCCTTGCTGAGCTTTCGCTGCACAGTAATAGGTGAATTGGTCTCATGATACCATAAAAAACATTGAGCCTTCTCCTGCAAAGACGCCATTTTCTCCATTCCAGCGATTGCAGCGCCACCTATTGAACTTAGCCTGTACTGTTTATAACGGAAAACAAACTTAAAGAGTTCCTCAGTATTTTGCCACAAACTTTACAGTTATAATTGCAGTATTTTTTTTGTAATAATTTTTTGAAATGTTGGAAAGTCTTTGTGGCCACCTTGTATCTTCCAGATCTGTTTTAGCGGCAATATCACATTTAGCTTTTTTCTCCTATATTAATAACACTCAGATCAGTACAAAAACCTTCCTTCATGAGTGAACGTATGACACAATACTATTATAGGGGCGGCTGGTGGCGCAGTGGTTAGAGCACTCGTCTTGTACCTCTGTGGGCCAGGGTTCGATCCTGGGTCTAGCTTGTGCAAAGGAGTTTTCTACAATCCTGCCAGCTTGCAATGGGTTTTCTCCGGGTTCTCCGGTTTCCCTCATCTTCTAATTAACTAGAATACCTTCATAGGGATTCGCTGTGGGCCCTCAAAATTGTGCATTAAAAATGCTTGCGTGCAACCCATATGGGTCTACGGACTACTGGTTAGTATGCTTGCTTGCTTGTGAAGTCAATGAATGGGATAGGAAGGGGCCCCTGGGTTAACACACTGGATAGTGTATAGAACCCGTTAGCATCAGGATTATTATTATATTATAATACATTTCTGGTGAAGGAAGAGGTGTGTGTGTGTGTCCACCATGTTGTTTGCGAAATAAGGCTTGGTGCATTGTTTTGGTGGGATGAGTGTTTAACCCACCCTCCATAGACCCTGTATTACTTTCTTACCCTTCAGGGTAGTATACTGTGCGTTTCAAGAAAGATTGCGGTCGAGAGGGCCACTCCCCCGATCTGACTACTGGTTTTTGGGGGGTTTGGCTATATTTGAGGCTTGCTGTTGCATGTTCACCTTTACCCAGTGACGTCATGATTCAGAATGTAGCTGCAAGCTTCAAATATCCAAACCCCCCTAAAAAGCAGTAGACAGGTTAGGGGAGGGGCCCACTCGACCGCAATCTTTTGTGAAACGCACAGTAGTATAAAAGCGACCATAGACTCGCTGAAAAGGTCCAGCGATTAAAACGCAACAAGCCCCACCTACAGTCTAACATGCTGCCACCTACAGAGCTGTACCCACAATTTCAATCACGTGAACAGTCGCTTAGCCTTTGCAATACATGTACCAGCCTTGACTAAAGTAATGCGAGACCTAGTGGAACTTTTGTACGGCAGTTGGAGGTGGCTGCATGCTTGAACGCTCACTTCTGATTGGCTGTATTAGAGAAGTGATAAGGGGGAGCAAATAGTCGCACAGAGCCAAGAACTGCTTCACATCTGTAGCCGAACAGGACACAGTCGACCGATGTCATTTCGCTCTGCTGTTGCGCAACATTAGCCAGATATTCCAGTTATTATGGTTCGACTGTACAGGGTGCATGTATCAGAATAAAACCAACAAACTGTGCAGGCATATAGAGGGGGGAAATTTGAACACAATTCACAATATAACACGTATCCGGAAATGCGCCGTCTCCGGGTTATAACCCGAAAACCACCTGTGGGCGTTGCATTAATGATACACTGGACAATCAAGAGTGGTTGCTGAATAACACATTTAATAAAAACCTTTCACATTTGTGGTTGCTACAGAAGTTGCTCAAAGTGAAGGCCACCAACGTCACTGCAGCGCAGTGATAAAATACAGACTGTAGGCGCATTCAAAAACAAAATAGCATAGCATGAACATAGCATGTTAGCCCTGTTAACATGGCTTTTAACATGAATTTCCAGTTTTATATTTCATAACATTGTGTAACACGGTCGTGTTGGCAGTTTTTGAATGCACCTAGTGATAGGCTTCACTGCATAACACTTTAGTTCTTAGATGTTTGTGGATTGGATGATGCATGAATTTGACTTTGTAAAACATGAATGTACTCGGTAAGGGCTTTTTACTGTGTGTAATAGTTGTAGGTGTGAGAAATGGGAGGGGAAAGAGGAGATGGCTGGATGAATAAGCGTGAATTGTTTGCTCGATCGCGCACTGTCCACAGAACAGATCGTTTGTATTGGTTGTTGTTGCTGGTGGTGGTGCAGCAGTGGTATAGTGTGCTTCAGGGTACCTTCTTGCTGGTTGAACACAAGAAGTGAAGAAGGCCATGTTGTCAGATGTAATTGCTGCGTTTGCCTTGCATTACAACAACTCCCCGTATCTTTTTATATTGACACAGGCCGCAATTTGCTTGTTTACCTTTCTTCGATACCCTCTTATTTTTATTTATACTCCTGAACG
>JAVBJR010000627.1:0-10192 GCA_031546965.1 Dysgonomonas sp. | reverse complement strand
TATTTTTAATCATTCTAACGGATTTTAGTGTCTAAATAGGACCTTACAAAACGGTGTCAGGTCACCTTTAAATTTAATTTCAATTTAGCTTTCAAATTGTAAGTTAGCTTTCAAATTAATTTCAACTTAGTCTTCAAACGTGTTCCTATTTGGAATAGTTGCTCGGAAACCCATATCGTGTGGAATGTATACATCATTGCAGCAACTCCTTGATATCAGACAGGTGGTACGCCATCTTGAAAACCAAGATGGCGGCCCAAAAATGAAAATCCTCCAATGAGGATCAAATTTCAGTTGCTCATGTAACTGCGTTTCCATGTCTCCACAAGTCAAAATATTTTGATGATTTCACGATGATTTCGATGGATTTGTGGTCATGGAAACGGTGGCAGTGACGCAATATGTCATTCGGTCGCGAAAGCGATAATCCTGCCGCATGTGTTAGAATATTCCACGGTGGTCGAATTTTTTTCAACTGAGCATGCGCAATTTGGCTATTTCCGGTTCGACGCAGGAAGAAAAAATGGCAGGCGTGGGTGGTGGAGTGCGAGGGAGACATATGAGATACTGTGCGTAATCAGCGAGCTGAACGTGATTGCCATTTTGGACGGGAAAAGGATCGCAAACACTGATATTTTTCGGCAAATAATCGACGAACTGAAAAAAAGGAAAGTCGTCCGCTCGGTGGGTCAAATTAGAAACGGGTAGACCTAAATTTTTTATATGTTTCCAGTCAACTAGCAGTTTTTCACCAAATTGCCGTGAATATAAAAAGATCGGAGGTTATAAATACCTGAAATACATACTTGTAAACTACTTTTCGTTAGTTTCGGATGGTTATGGTAGATTTGTTAACATTTGAGTAAATCACGCGAGTCAATTACGAAAAATAGTGTGACAAATGTATACTAACCATCCTAAAACAACGAAATGTAGTTACCAATACGTACGTCAACCGTCAGATCAATTTACATTCACAGTAATTTTGCGTTAAAACCATAATTTAGCAATATATCAGCATATCAAAGTATGCCACGAATCAGGATAAATAACTGTTTGGAAAACTCAGGGAATGAGCATATTTTGAAAAGCATAATTTCTGTCACACTACTGATATGCTAAATTAATGTTGGAGCGTCATATCTCTTACAAATTATTGAATGACATGAATTTAAATGAAGTCATAAATATAATTTGCATATTTTTATTAAGATCCAGCATGGCAAATTTACTTTGGCTGTCTGGAAAACCTCAAGAACCCAGGAAATGTGGTAATGATTTGCCAGCAGCCCTGTGCAAGTACTAATTATAACGGTTTAATAAGTGCCATTATCTTCTGTTTTCCTGGTCCCTTCCAGTTTCTTATAACGGGGTTTCATTATACATCACAAATTATGGTACATGTTATTGTACAGTTTAATGTTCTAAAATTACAAATGTTTCTAAAATACATCATTTGTGCGAAAACTTTGTCTTAATGGTGCAATTCAGGCCAAATGTCTCACCAGAGCATTTCTGGTGTCTGCTGCGACGGAGTCATGTGGTGCTTCACACGGTCTTGGCAAGAGTTGTGGAAAGTTATCCTCACAATGATTGTTTAGCCATGTTGCGAGAAATCTTTCCATGCGAATTTCACACAAATTATGCAGGGCACAGCATGTTGCTATAACGTGTGGGGCAAATTTGTAATGCACCACAAGTTTCTTTTGGATGCGTTGCCACCTACACTTTAAACGACCAAAAGCATTCTCGACAACGATACGTGCAGAACTGAGTTATACATTCTACGAGTCCTGTTCAACTGTTAGGTTAGCCCCTATAAATCCTTTCATAAGCCAAGGCAGTAACTGATATGCAGGATCTCCTCGTACCAGCAATGGAATGCTCACACCTTCAATAATTTTGTACGCCTACATTACAATTATTACAAATGTATTGCTTTCAAACATTCCTGTTTCAAATATAAACCATACATATTTATACTCACTTGTGGTAGTGCTTGTGCCTGTTTATAAACAAGACCAATTCTCAAAATGCTGCTGCATCATGTGCTGCTCCAGGCATTTTGCAGCTTATGTTTCGAAACCTATCAACACAGTGTGAAATATGAATGGGTCTTGAATTAGGCAGCATACCACAATTTCTATACATACAGATATTTATCATCCACGAGACCTTGCAAAATGAATGATGGCCACCGTTTGCGGTTGATGAAGTCGCGGAATCCTTCTGCAGGCGGCACAATTAGAATGCGAGTGCCATCAACTGCTCCAAGTACTTGTGGGACATTGGTTTTGGTCTCAAAACGATGTGCAATTTGCATAGCCTCGTTAACATTTGTCATGTTGATGAACAGATGCAAGAGTTTCGCAATAACATTACAAAAACTTCAAGCAATGTACATGCAATATGTTAGTCTTTCCATTATGTATAATTATTTGATTAAGTGCAATACTAACCTGTACAGGCATCGACAAACGGTTGTCTTGTGGACGGAAAACACATCTTCCACTACTCGGTACTCTGCACATGATGCCAGAGTGAGCACCGCAATGGCAACTGTTTTCTCCAATGCAATTGGCTGTCACACTACAATGTCATTCGGCTGCATGTCATCTTTCACAATTTCACACAACGCTTGGAAGGTATGTTTTGTCATTCGGAAGTTCTGAAGCCAATCTTCTGGCAAAAAATGTTGTCAAACTGTCACCTCCCACCATCTTGTTTCCCGTAGTCACATCGAAAATCGTGGAACTCGTATATCCTCTAGTTGTGTTAAATATCCTAGTACACAAATATATGCAATTATAAAATCAACAAAACTTGCAAGTTGATGGAATACACTCATAACATTCTTCAATTAACTATTCTTATTTATGTAGGAACATTAATTCCTTGATTATTCATTTTGTTCACATTTCATCAGTGGTGGCTACAAGGGCGAATGGAATTACAAATGTCAAGAGTGTACACTCTTGCAAATGTATATGCCAATTGTTCACACAACAATTTGTGCATCATTCTGCAGGATATAAGAAATTGAGATTTCCTGCATCATTGGAGCAATGTTAAAGGGACAGTCCACTCTAAAATGAAAAAAAAACATATGGTGTGCGCAACGAAAAACTACGAAACTTTGCAATTGGATGTGTTAAGAAATTCGCGATAGTTAACGAGAAATTAAATAAAAACGGTGTTAAACGGGGCGTGGTTTTACCGGTCGGCCCGAATGGGCCGCCAATCACGTTGCAATTCCATTTTTGCCGGAGGGGGTGCGACGCTGCGTTCGCACAGCCAACAAGCGCGCATGGAACGCGATTCGATCGACCCTTGGACCGATCGATCGAACGGCGTTCTCCCTGCCGTTTTGCACCGGTAAATGGAACGTTGAAACGCCGAAATCACGCGGTTTTCATTTAATTTCTCGTTAACTATCGCAAATTTCTTAACACATCCAATTGCAAAGATGTATAGTTTTTCGTTGTGCACAACATATGTTTTTTTTTCATTTTAGAGTCGACTGTCCCTTTAATATTTCACCTCTGACTAAGCAGGAAATCGACTGAATTTACTGTTGGAAATTGTACGATAATTACGCAACTTATTTCTTGCGATGAATTATTGTGCAATAGTAATGCACCATTCGCAGTAAGGGTAATTAATTGCTATATATTTCATTAACATTACTAATTAACATTTCTAATTTACACCACTACACATATTATCGACATACAAAGAATTGGTTGTGCAACTTACTTACAAGCATCCAGTATTTAGATTGTGATAAACACCGAATCTGCTGGTATCTCCTCTGCTTTGCTCTTTTAAAATCGTTCTGAACACCATTGAAATTGTGCGATTGTTGCTGCAAAATTCCTACAAAAAGGTTGATATGCATTGAGAAGACCCGTGTCATGGTGGCTTCCATCTTGAATAGTGACGTCACCGGATGTTTTCATCACGTGACTGCTGTGATGTCACCATTAAATCATTGCATGGAAACCGGCACAAAATATTTGGGTATTGGAATATTTCGTTCCTTCACTATAGAATATTCCGCTCATGGAAACACAGTGTTTTAGTTTAGAAGGATGTGCCCTTATCATTCAATGTCCTGCATATGTTCTGAACGGTTTAGCAATGCTTTGTATTAAATATGTCCTTATCATTCAATGTCCTGCATATGTTCTGAAGGGTTCAGCAATGCTTTATATTAAATATGCCCTTAACATTTAATGTCCTGCATATGTTCTGAAGGGTTTAGCAATGCTTTATATTAAATGTGCAGTTTTCAGTGAATGTCCTGCATATGTTCTGAAGGGTTTAGCAAGGCTTTATATGAAATGTGCAGTTTTCAGTGAATGTCCTGCAGATATTCTGAAGGATTTACCTATGATTTGTATTAAATATGCCCTTATCATTCAATGTCCTGCATATGTTCTGAAGGGTTTAGCAATGCTTTATATTAAATGTGCAGTTTTCAGTGAATGTCATACATATGTTCTGAACGGTTTAGCAATGCTTTATATTAAAGTTGCAGTTTTCAGTGAATGCCCTGCATACATTCTGAAGGATTTACCAATGATTTGCATTAAATGTGCAGTTTTCAGTGAATGTCCTGCATATGTTCTGAAAAATTATTTCAAAATTAAATGCCCACCAGTGGTCATACAAACTTTAATTTCCTTGTGTATACCTCACACTGTGTAAACATTTTCACCTGTACTGTTGAATCCTTAATTGTACATATTTGCATGAAATTCCACAGGTAAAATAGATTAGTATAAATACTGCAACAATGGTTATAAATGTATTCACTGTGGATAAGGGCAATGGAAAGGCTGTATACAAGGAAATGCTTTGGGTCATTAGGTCATTGGTGTCATTTGGGTCATGGTGTGAGCAATGTTTTGAGACAGTACATCATTTTTCCATTCCATTCATTGTGAATGTTTGTTGCAACTGCTGCGCTTCAAAACAGCAAACAACTGTATATAACACATACACTCTTGCACATTTCTATTAAATTGCTGTTTCAAATTCTGGCAAGTGTCAAAACATATAGAAGGAATTTTATAAAATGCTCACCAATCATGCCATACAATTATGCAATCACCCTCCAACCACCCCCCGCTTGTTTAGTGAACTTGTGGGTATTATGTGTGAATTACAACTATAGTTCAGTGTAACAAAAGTCCTGATTAAAAAGGTTTTATCTATTTTTTCTTCAGTGTATGTCTCGTTAAAATTACAATTACAAAATGGTGTAATATATAAATAAGAGGAGTGTGTGAGGTACAGCTCCAATTGTGCAAAAAGGTAGCTGGTATATACTAGTAGCAAAACTAATGTCAAATTATTGAATGTTTTTTTTTAAATCACAAATTATTGACTTTATGCTACACAATGTCAGCTAGGAAAATCATACTCTATTCCATAAATAGTTGCATTGTTGTGCATGGTCAAAGCCCAATCCAGGTGCAGGCAGTTCTTGGAAAACTGCTCCATACTCATTGAGGAAAACAACAATTGCCCCTGCATGGTGGCTGAAACAGGCACATCCAAAGGGATTGCATATCCCTTTAAAGGGCTCTAATGCTAATTATAAACAAGACAAACAAAGGAGGAGCACACTGCAGAAGCATCAAGCAGCATCAGCACCAGCTCCATATCATCACTTCAGCATAAATATTGAAGGTAATTTTTTTCTTTTCAAAATGTGATGTCTTATTGTTTACAAATTTTGAATGTAATTCCTGACTGCAATATGAATGATTTTTACAGGTTTCGTTCCTTGTTCAGGCCAGACACCATAATTGTGAGTAACATTTTCATGTTTGCCATAATAAAAACTAAAATCAGGTACAGTGAAACCCCGTTATAAGAAACTTCAAGGGACCAGGAAAAAATTTCTTATATCCGAGTTTGACTTTTTCAATGAAAATTGTATTAAACCTTGAAGGTGAACAGAAAGCTTTTCCTTACCATGCTTCAATCTTTAACTGCTGGTGCATTTAATGTCGAGGAAACTAGTTACGACATCCGTTTTTACGACAAAAATTTACCTACAGCGATATTAAACGGAAAATTGAGGCCGTTCCTAACGGATTTTTAACACATTCTGACGTCACAAACGTCATAAACTGAAGCGCCGTACCTACTCCCGCACGCTTTGCAAGTTTTAACGCCAAAACGTGACGTCACAAACGTGGAATCGCTTTTTGAAATGGGTGGTGAAATCCACCTTCTTCGGCCGACTTCGGCATTTCAATCCTGATCAACCGCGTAAGTAATAACTTCCGGATTAATTTTACGGAGTAGACTAGCGAGTAAACTAACTAATCTCACGTTCGCATGCAAATCTGTGCAATCGCGATTTCAGCTTTCTGTTCTCCTTCAATGTACATACCTACACTAGTTTTTAGGAGTTGAAATATTATCACAGTATTGCAGAATTGTCGATTGCTTCTTATTTTTCCTTATAAGTTGACATTATTGACCATTCAAATTCTTAATAATGTCAACTCTTGGTAGTTTATGTATGACACTCCAGATGTGTCACAAAATGACAAACTGATAATTCATCTAAAGAATATTTGAGACCCTAATTGTGTAAATCGGTTCAATGTGGGATTGTATATCTGGTGTCTTTCTCGGAAAATTTCTTTTTTCCGAGTCTTTTGTCTAAATTTCTTAAAAGTTATATTTCTTATAAGAGAATATTTCTTATATGCGAGTTTCTTATATCCAAGTTGCTTAACATGGAAATGCCTATACTTTTAGCCGGGACTTTAAAAAAGTTGCTTATATCCGAGTATTTCTTATAAGCGAGTTTCTTATAACGGGGGTTTCACTGTATATTATTTAGTACGGAATAACCCAATTTTTTCTCATGGAGTTACGCAATTTACAGATCCATCTCTTTTCGACGAACTTCTTGAAATCTGGTTTCCCTGCGATCAAGACCCTCCTCAAGCTTTCTTAGTGGACACTTCGGAAGAGGCACTGTTACTTCCGGATTGGCTCAAGTTAAGGATGATAAGGTCAAACGTGGAGAGGCTCGTTGACGCGGCACTCCATGATCTTGATCCGGGACAGTTGGTTCTGTTCTTGCAGTCGTTCGGCATCCCGGTGTCCAGCGTAAGGTACTGTACTATTAAAGCCACCGAAGATGTTTCGTATCACAATAGTAGTTCGCTGTGGTTAACATTACCGTTTGAAAACAGCAAACTACTCGAGTGTTTGGACATCGCCGTCGGATATGAAAGTTTCGCCGTGGAGCAAGCGGTCGTCGACAAGAGCTACATGTCGCAGTTGGTTGAGATTCAACAGCAGAGAGGAGCAGTGGGTGGAAGGAGGTTCATGGAGTTCTTGATGGCGAAAGAATCATTGCCGAATGGTACTGGGAACAACTTTCAACCAATATACGTAATACTTTTAATAACGAAAAACTACAAATGGTTGCTTTCTTTCTTCAGACGAAGATGAGTTGGAGCTGATGCCTTTGCCATCCCAGATAGCCAAGATCCTACCGGCAAAGCCAACGATAGCTTCTGAACCTTCCACGATTGTGGATCAACTGGCCATCCTGTTCAACCTACACCACTCCGTACCACCGTGCACCAAGAAGGAACAGCTGGAAATACTACGCTCCATCGAAAAGGTGTCCGCATTTTCTTCCTAAAATGGTGACCGAATCAAAATTCACACTTGTACTAACACGTGTTTTGTAATTTAGGGACTTACTTTGGAGATAATGTCCAAGGAAAAAAAGTTTATTTTGACGAAGTCCATCGTCGGACTGGTCAGCGAGGTTTTAAACTCCTCGGATGCGACGAGGCTCGTGAAGACGCTGCACTCATTGAGATCGGTTTCTTGCGCTCTCATAAGACTCCTTATCACTGCTCAGGTAGCTCTTGTTCATTGTTACTGTTGCCTTTCAGTATCAGAATATTATTCTGTATCACTTCTCATTGGGAATTTGTTTTTTATTATTTTTTAAAAAGAAACGTGTGGCCGAGACCGACGGCGCGTACGGATTCCAGTTGTCAAGGTTATGGGAGAGGATAGTTGCTTTATCATCTCAGATAAAACCATTGTGGACTCCACTCGTAAGTCTACTAAAAGGTGCTCAACATTACAATAAAGTCCAAGGCGATGATCGGCCGCATTCCAATATCCCTGTTGATTCGGATGGGATTTTTACGGGTAAATGTGTTTGTAAATTGCGTGCAAGGGAAAACCAAAATTTACTATTATAATGTTTTTTATGTGTGTGTGTGTGCAGAAATTAACAAAGTGGTGTGTGAGAATCCACAAAGATTAGAGCAAGTAGTCAACATGTTTGTTAGATCCGGTGTGAAAAACGGGAAAGGCGGAGAAGTTGCCGTCGCGTTGCGACGGCTGATGATCGAAGGAACGGGAAAAGGGTATAGGTGCTATATTTGTAGTTTTAATAGTGCGTTTCGTCGTTAAGTTGCAATCTTTTATTTTAGAAAATCTGATCCCGCTTCGACCGGCTTTCTGGTGGACTGGTTGGAGATGCTGGAGCCGGAGGTTATCGGCTACTCGTCCGAACTACAACAGCAGCGGTTACTTTTCCAACACGAGGGAAAAGGAAAAGGAGGTTGTCTGTACTTGCTGTCCGTTGTTGCCCATCAGACGAATTGGACCACTTTGAGGAAATGTATTGGACTCGTGCTGGCTCATGATGTCAATTCCAGTGACAAATCTATGAGGTGGGTTCTAATATTTTGTCCAATAAATGTTTTTTTTTTTCCCCCAACTTAACTCAGTTGTAACTTTGCTCCATTACTAAAGGTTTGATCCAACAGCTGTTCTGGATTTTTTATGGGCTTGTGTTCATAATCCCAAGATTTGGCAAGGAAGGGACAAACACGTTCCTAAGGTTTGTCGAGTAATGGGCAATATATTTAGAGGTTGTTGCCATCATGGCAAACGAAAATTAACGTTTTAAATTGATGGTGTAATGTGAATAATTGCGTAAAATTTATTGTGGAATTAGAAAATTTGTGTATATTTAATATGGAATTAGAAAAGTTGTTTATATTAAATATGGAATTAGAAAATTTGTTTAAATTAAATAAGGAATTAGAAAATTTGTTTATATTAATGATGTCAATCTACATTTTCTGGAAATTCATCTGCACAATTATACATATATTATGTGTAGTACATTTATTTACAAATTTAATTTGAACCTTTAATTATATAAATAAATACTTGCATTTTACAATTTGAATTTGGTTCCATGGAAATAATGTCACAATGCATGATGATTAATTACTTTTACGTTACAGCACTACATTGAAGAAAACATACTGGGACTTAACTGCAAGCAAGTGTTACAAGTGGTCAATTACATCCTCCAAGAAGCATCTACCAGCGACACGAGTGCCGTCTCGGATTCGACCGCAAAGGTCTTCTTCAGCCGAGTGTTGGAATCCCGGTTGCCGTTGCTCTTGCACTGCTGTAGTCATCAAAGAGATATACATTTCTGTTTGGTTACTCACCTGGAGAATTTAATTCACACCAATGGAAATTGGCAAGTTCAACTTTGCAAAACCCTCACCTACGTATATAACCCCCCAAAAATCTATTTTGAAAATGTAGTATAATATTACGTAAATTTCAATACTTAGGTCCGTACATTCTCATCATCTGCTGCTTCTTTTATACGTCAACATACCCTACATTGTTAAGTTTGTTAAAGACGTTGGGAAGTTCTTCGAAGGAGCCGAGTGTACGCTGACGACACCCAGCAAAGTAGATTTCCCATTTTCTAATAATATTACACGTGGTTTGTGAATAATATAACAAACTCTATTCACATTGGTTATTTTGAAATACAGTTGGATCCCGTGCTGCACAACCTGCTTATGATATTGGCCAGTACGGAATCCGGCAAGGAATGGAAAGACAAAATAGATGACGTTGACATGGTTTGCAGGAAAATGGCTTCCTCGCATCCATTACTGTTTTTAAGGTGACAACATTTTACAACAATGTACTATCAAGGAATACTAAGGTCATGGAATGGAAACTCCAGCCAAACGATGCGATCGATGTGTGTGGAAAAATAGGCTTAGGAACCAAATGTGTGAACTTTCGACTGAGCCAACGCGGTAAATATACAATTTATTGCATAACACCCAAGGTAAGCGTGTTCTAC
>JAVBJR010000444.1:0-4586 GCA_031546965.1 Dysgonomonas sp. | reverse complement strand
CAAGGATTGCCCTAACCAATCCCGTCATCCATTGGTTTGGGTGGCGGGAACTATTTCGATAAGCAATAAAATTCAACAAATTTCCGTCCCGATCTGGATAAATTTCCAACGGGATGGAAATTTTAGGTCTTTGAAATGTTGGTTTACACGCAATTTGTATATATTTGCCAAAACAGTTACCTTTACCAAAAAGAGATTTGCCTCAATTACAGGAGCAGGTAGATTTACTGATGAAATAGAACAACAGAATAATTAATATTTAAGCGTATAAACCAATATTTCAAGCGGTTTATACGCTTTTTTTATGTTTAAATTTATCAATAGAAAGAATATGAAACGAATACTATTTTCTGTTTTTTGTGTTATTTGTGCCTTGCAGATTCCGGCACAAAATATCCGCATTGATTTTCTTAAATTACCGGGAGTAACCGCAAAACTGTATTATTTTCAAGGGAATACCATCGATTCATTAGCCATCGTTTTAGACAAAACCGGTAGAGGCACATTGAAATTGAATACGCCCAAATCAGTTAAAGGCATCGCCCAATTACATATTCCCGATGGTGGCGGTATCGAATTTATCATCGGTGAACCCCAATTGCAAATCGTTTGTAGTGAAACGCTAGTTAACAAAGAAACAACTTCGTTTCCCGGTTCAAAAGAAAACGCATTTTTATACAATAGCTTTACCCGCAAATCGCAATTATTGGAAAAACAAGGATGGTTGCAGGCAGGAACTCAATTTTATCAGGCAGATTCCAACATGCAACCCCTCTTGGATAACGAGATCGGCAAGGTAAAAGCTTCCATTCAACAGTTGAACGATTCCGTTTCCCAATCATCCCTTTATGCAGCCCGCTTTCTTGAATGGGCGGATTTCATGAACCGGCTGTATGAAGCCGAACAGCAACAAAGCCCTGAGAAAGCACGAATCATCCGGAACGAATTGGAAACCAAATCCGATCTAACTTCACTTTATACTTCGGGGCAATTGTGGGGCAATGTGCATAACTATTACATCAGCATGTTTAACAGGCTTGATACTCCCGAAAAGCAGGAAGAGTATGCCGGCAGCATCAATAAAATAGCCGAACGCCTGACGGGAATGCTCCAGGTAGCATTCTTTGAAAGTTCAATCCATGAAACCGAGCGTTTCGGTTGGTCGAAGGCACAGGAATCCATTGCACAGAATATCGCCAATCGTTACCCGGATATGGAATTCAAAAACAGTAATTTGCAACGTTTGGTAGGGTTGTTCCGGTCGTTTCGAGGGGAAAAAGCACATGCCCTAGTGGGGTTATCCAATACATTGACAGGTAAAACCTTATTGGTTTTCCATGAAGCGGGTTGCGGTAATTGCGAAGGTCAGCTTAATCTGATAAAAGAAAATTATCCCATCCTGCAAGAAAAAGGATACCGGGTAATCTCCATCTCAGCCGATATAGATTCAACAGTTTTCAAATACCACACCCTGTCTTTTCCATGGAAAGATAAACTGTGTGACTTCCGTGGATTTGAGGGCGAGAATTTTAAGAACTACGGGATTATCGGTACACCGACCTTGTATGTGATTGATGAAAAAGGAATTATTTTGGGTCGCTACGCCCGATTGTTAGATACCGGATTGATCAGTAGCTGAAGGCATATAAGCACAGCAAATAACAAAGGGCTATTTTCACCACCATTAAATAGCCCTTAAAGTACAAAAAAACAAAAAACACCAATTATCTTATTGAAATATAAAAAACTATACCTATCTTTGCCATGTAAAATAACTCTTTACACTCAAATGACAATACAATAAACAAACATATCAGACAAAATTTCCCTAAAAATTATCTGTTTTTATTTTGCTCTGTGTGTGTTTATATTATAGAGAGAGAGAGAGAGAGAGAGAGAGAGAGAGAGAGAGAGAGCTACTAACTAGTAGAAGTAAACTTTTATTACGCCAAACTTTTTGTCAAAATTCGCTATTGTGTCACTTTGACACAATAGAAAGCATTCTTAGATATTTCCCCTTTGTACGATATTTGTTTTATAATTTGCCGGTAGGTCTTTTAGACTTGTTGGTTTTTTTTCATTGTTTTTTCCTCAATTATTATAATTCACGTTGTGTCCTCAGTTCAATTTGGACAGAGAGTTTTTATTGTCGTTTGAACTCTCTATCTGTACCAACCAATCAATTTCCTGAGGCACAACTATGTCCGGCAGTGGTGTGTAGTGATTACACACTGCTGCTATTTTTTTTAAAGCTTCAAACAACGATCATATTATCAACTCTTTTCCGGCGAATCCCGGTGGATAATCGCACCCCAATAATATCCCCCTCAAGTCGGGTTGCTATGCTTGCAGGGTTTACAACGACAGATAGCACACTATTATTTTATCAATTTAATATTTTTATTTTATGAACAAAATTCAATTCAATTGCAAAAGTATCACGCAGAGCCGTTGGTGGCTTTCCGGAGTCCTACTTTTGATGTTGTGCTTGAGTCCCGTTTTACAGGCTCAGGTATCTATCGGCGATGGCGGTACGGGTGTCGCCGTTCAACCCCAAGACTTCTCTGTCCTGGAGCTTATTACCAACAACGGTAAAGGTGGACTGCGTCTTCCTCAAATGACCACTGCAGAACGCAACGCCCTTCAAGGAACCGCTGCTTTCCAAGCCCAAAAAGCTGCCAAAACCGGTAAAGGAATCGGACTAACGATCTTCAATACCGATACCGGTTGTGTAGAATATTGGAACGGTAGCCGCTGGATCAGTATGTGCCAAGGCAACGGTTCTTTTACCGGAGGTACTTGTGCCAACACGCCCATTGCTGCTCCCGGAGGTACTACTACCGGCTGTACCGTTGTCGATCCTTCATGTACAATAGCAGGAAATTATTCTTACGTAATCATTGCAGGTTCGGATTATGCTTCTGTTACCCCGGCTTCTTCTGCCGACGGGATGTTTACGGTGACTTTCCAGCCTAATAATACGGCTTTTGAACGCAAAGCGGTGCTGATGGTCACCAGCCCTTGCGGGGAAAATGCTTCCTTCATTTATACCCAGACCGGAGCCATTTGCCCGGGTACACATATTAACCCGACGCTTAACGCTTCAACGGGTACGACCTGTGTGGGTGGCATGTTCTATGCCTGGGTAACCAACGCAGAAGCGGGAGCTACTTACATCTGGACAAGAAACAATATCGTAGTTAATACCGGTATTGCATTCCAAACGAATGTACCGGGTAACTACAAGGTGTATACCGATGTGGCGGGTTGTGGCGCAGGTGCAAGCTTGAACTTGACTGCCGGTGCCACTACTGCCGAACAAGCGGTTACTATTTCTGCTACCAACAGTGGGGTGAGCTGCTCGGGCAGCCCGGTTACCCTGACAGCCTTCAATGTTCCTGCGGGAGCCAATGTACGTTGGTTCAAAGACGGTGTTCAAAAGAGCACGGGTACAGCTACTTCATTCGATACGAACGAAGTCGGCACTTGGTTTGCCTTAATTGGAACAGAAAGCACCTGTTCTTCTGCTCCAAGCAATACAATTAGTGTAACCGCCAATACAGCCGGTTCGCTGGATACTCCGGTCTTTACGATCAACGGATCCGCTCCCGGCACTGCTCCTTATTGTAAAGGAGGTTCGTTGGAATTAAAAGTGACAAACACTTATCCGGCCGGAGTTACTTACCAATGGTATGTGAATGGCATCGCAGCCACACCGGCTCCGGTAACTTCTCCTATTCATTATGTCGTTCCGTCCTCTTTAGACAATTTGAGTATTTCGGTTACAGTAAGCAAAACAGGTTCTTGCAGCGCTTCGCAATCGTCCGCTTCCCAAAACCTGACGCTTACTGCCGATCCTGAGACTTCGATCAATGGCGGTAAAGCGGCTTATATCTGTGGTGCGGCTACAGCCATATTAACTACGGGAGTGAACGGTGCTAGCGAGTACCAGTGGTTCCGGGTAATTGGCGGAGTGGACACCAAAGTGGGCACCACTACCATCAATGAATACCCTACCACCGTTGAAGGCGACTACAAGGTTGCAATCAAGACAGCCAATGGATGTGTGAGCAAGATATCTTCTGCTATCAGTGTGGTTCGTTCTAATTACATCACTCTGAATTGGGGGCCAATTCCTACTCCAATCCTCGAGGGAAGTTCAAAAACAATCTCCGTGGTTGCCAGTCCGGCTACCAATGATATTACCTGGGAATCTTCGACTCCGGGAGTAACAATTACTCCTTTGTCCAACAAGAGTGAAGCCAATGTGACTTTCCCTGCAACAGCCGGAAATGTTCAGATCAAGGTAACAGCTACCAACGGTTGCGGACAGGCTGTGTTGGAAAAAACAGATTTCTTGGTGACTACAGGATGTACTGCCGCCTCGGTGGTGAACATTACTCCCAACAATAATACGATTAAATCGGGTACTACTTTGAAACTGACAGCTTCTTCCAACGGTAGTGTGAGTTCCCAAAACTACGAATGGTTTGTTGACGGTGTATCCAAACAAACGGGAGCAAGTAATGTATTCGACTTCACCGGCACTGCCACGGGTAACCATACCGTAAAAGTAAAATTCACCA
>JAVBJR010000272.1:0-4574 GCA_031546965.1 Dysgonomonas sp. | reverse complement strand
TATTACAGGTGACAACACCAACTTGTGTTGTCACATATCGTAACCCACGGGCAACGGCCCCGAGGCCCTTTGTCTCAGGCCTTAAATACAAACGTAGACACGCCCATTGGTCATCACTGACCAATGGGTAACATACACGATTACACGAAGCAGCGGCCATCGCTGCTCGCGACCACCCATCCTCAAGGGGGTGAACTGGGTGCGGGGAGAAAACACATTCCACACATGCGACATTGTGACAGATCTATTGCAAGTGACGGAAATCGTCCGTTACAAGTTCTGTAGCAGTATTATGAACAGACAGCTGAATCCGACCTGCGAAGCAAAAAATGTTACTTTTATACTTTTTATACTTTTTATACTTTTTTATACTTGTGATTTTAAGAACTTGACTTTCCATTCGCTCTTCACTTTCCACTAAGACACATACAGAAAGTAGATTTAATGTACTCTTCCTAATCGTTTAGCAATATCACTTTGTACAATTCTCTCAGAGGATGAAACATTAATATGCACTCTCATCATATTCAATTTAGTCACATTGCTTTCCCATTATCATAACACCTGCACCAAAATAATTTAATGATGTCTGAAAACTGGAAGGATGAATGGGATGGATGTAGAGCGATGCTGTGTCTGGTAGTATGCATACTAGGAAGGGAAAGCGATCGTATCTTGCTACTGTGGTGTAGTGGCTATCACGCCCGTCTAACACACGGAAGGTCCCTGGTTCGATTCCAGGCAGTAGCACCTTTTTGCTGTCAATTTTGCAATTTTATACGTAGAACAAGTGTCGTTGCTTGCATTATAAGTCATCAAGAATATGCTGTCAATTCAAGTTATATAGCTTCTTTTAGATACTAGTAGCTGAATGTCATTAAAAAACGAAATGACGCTGCTTAAATTGCAATCGATGTTTGCATAATTTATGTGATAAGCTAGTCCATAGAATAGCTTCCATAGTGCAGTGGTTATCACGTCTGCTTTACACACAGACGATGGCCCGTAGTTCGAACCCTGGTGGAAGCATTGAAACTTTACCGCTTTCAAATCCTTTCTATATTAAAATAGTTATAATAATTGGCCCTACTAGTGCGCATGAACACCCCAAACATTATTTGTTTTATAACTCGATGTGTCCATCTATCTAGAAAAATTATGCGCATAGTAGATAAAAAGTTAAGAAATGAGCAAGTATTTGCCAAACCACATATTTTTCGTGTTTTAATTGTTTCTTATGGAAAAGTTCTCTTGCCAGATCTGGAGCCAAGTGAATTTGAAGAAATAAAATCTAATCTATTTCTAGGTCTGTCATTCCAGAAGGAAAATAAGGAAGTTCCAATACCATGCAACTTCTTCTGTGGTATTAGAAAAGATAGAATGAAAGGTCCTTGGTTCGATCCCAGGAAGAAACGGTTTTGTTGACAATTTTGCATCAGGTAACGTAACACAAATATGTTGCTTGCATTGTAACCATGATCTTACTTGCCATAAATGCAAGTTCAGTTTTTGATATTGTTGCTCCCAGACATAATGGATGGGATGAAGTAACACTGCATAAATTGTAATATGGATGTTTGTGTCGTAAGATTATGACTTTAACTATTTGGTGAATGCTTCAGCTTCTGAATACTTTATGCAGACAATATTTTATTCCTACTGCTTAGTACTTTATTATTTGTGGAACTGGGGAATACCTAGGTGAAACACAAAAAGGGTGTATCCATGAGGCGCTATATGGACCAAAGGTCAGAGGGCGACTTGCAGAAATAAACAATGTACTGTGCTAGCGCTGTGTTATGCCACACTGTAAGCAACTAAGTTACAAAAAGCGTTTCTTTAACTTTAGCGTCATGATCTGCTTAAACATGCAGCATAAGCAAGTTATCCTAAATAATGTATTAAAATTGCCCATTATATGCCAAGATGCATAACTGATTTGATACCCTGAACCACATATGAGTCTGATGTAAATATAACTGAAGAAATATTTTTTTGCGAGTCAGCTGATAATAAACCCTACATATATCGAAATTAACGATTTCAATTTTCAACATCGTTATAAGCGGAGACGACTGTTTGCAATATTAATTTGTTAATATATGTTTAATCAATATATGTGTCCTATTTGCACCCCCAAGCGAACCCATTTGTTTCCGTATTCTTAACTCCTTTATCCCCTACTCATTAAGGACATAGGGTACTAAATGCAGGCCCCCGGATCATCCTGAACCCCTGGTGATGGTGACCAACGTACAAGTGGGTCATGCATCCGACAGGACATGGAAGGTTCGTGAGCATGTAAACATACTATCATATAAAAGGACCAACACTTTGTAACGGCCATAAATGTCCTAACTGTGTATTATTGGGTTAGAAGAAAGATATAACAAGGAAGAAGGAAATAATATTATATTAATAAGAGGTTTTATTTAAGAAATGGTTAAAAGTGGCAATCCATGAGATTTGGACTCGTGTGCTCTTCTCCCATTGCTTTGCGACCGCTGGGAGATTTGCATACGAGTCTGGGTGGAAAGTGCACTCGAGGCCCTCACGTAGGCCACTAATCGATGGGCGGGGTTAAATCGAAACCGCCAATTGAATTTTTAGTTATATAAAGAAATGACGTAAATTGGTATTGTATAAAAAGAGGTGCGGGGGGGGGGGGGAAATTCGCTCTCTTATGACGTGTGATTTCATCTGTGATATAACGTGAGATATTGTTGAAAAGTGTACCATAGAACTATCGCGAACGAGGAATCGAGCGGAGTTTTAAGGTCTGTTCCAACGGATTGTTCGGTTTGGCCCGAACAAATTGGGTTAGAAATTCGTCCGGGAGCGACCGGGTGAAGTCCGAAGTTAAGTTTTGTGTGCGGTTCGAGTTACTAGAACCGGGTTGTGCGGTGGGTTTTCTTTTACACAGAGGGTTTAAATTAGAGTCCTTTGTGTCCCGAGTTAAGCGGGTATTTCGATAGCGAGTGTTCTTTCTTCTGGTTAATAAATTTGCTTTCCTGTTTTTTACTAATTCTTTTTCAGACTCACAACAGATACTCAGTTACCTAAGCGACCGAGTATTATAATAACCGAGGGTTGTTATAACTTGTGTCACGAGAGAGTTGTTAACATGGTTGCGCCACTGAGGAGCACCATTCAGTTTCTACCACCGTCTGCATCAGGGGGTGCCAAGCCTTGTCAGTGTGGCCTTCCCATGATTGCAGTCAATTATAACGAAAACCTTTGCAGAGATATGCATTAAATGACCTTGCCAAAGTTTGTCAAGGTCATCGAAATTTGATTTAAGGATTCTTCATGCGAACCATATACACATAAAATAGCATTTCAAAACTGCTTATTCAAGCTTGTCGAAAATAAAGGGGGGGGGGTCGCACTTCAATGTATCACATTGTATAAACATCCACCCGTGGCTGTTGGCTATAAGTTATCGAGGATAGCTGCAACCCTGTTCGTCAGCTCCTCTACTTCTGCCTTCAACTGGTCCACCATGGTAGCATTTGACAGATTTCGATTTGATGGCATCATCCGTAAACATAATTGTTACCTATTTTTCTCCTGCATGTGATAAGACTCCCCTTTACCCAGTTACACCTGTTAATAAACTAGGCAACATTTTCTAATTTTACTTCATAATTGAGATTCCTTAATTAATACTGTAGTTTCTAAGTCTACAATAAATACAAATTACAAGACAACGTCAAACAATTAACCTTACAGAGAAAATTAATTCTAATAATTCTAAAAGGGAATATCCAAAAATACTTTAGAACTTTTAAGCATAAGACTTCAGCTTATTCACAAATTGATTGCAAGCTATATTTTCAATTTCCACGCAAGATAGCAAATATACTTTTGAAAGCTACACTTTCTCTCTAGATGGCAGGTGAATGCAGTCAATGTTTAGGAAGAAAATTGCGTACTTTTTGAAGCAGTCAACTATTATTGTTCTTTGGGCAAGAGGACTCAAGCCATGTGAAATCCATTGGAAAATGGGCATTGTATGTAAAGAGGAATAACTTCGCTCCCTGAGTCTTCCTGTATTTTCAAGTTAAGCAAAGGTGGTGTAATACGGATGGGTGATAATCACTCTAGTAGTCCACACTTGCACCACTGAAAGCAAAGTGAGTGCAGTTAATACATTACTACACGGAGGCAGCCATAGCAATAGCTGAACATTCCGCTTTTAAGCGAATGAAGTAATTCTAGTTATCATTTAGTATGGATTTTGTAAGTAACGGAGCACTTAGCAATTAGTGACTTCGATCCACACCTAATTGGCCAGCTCATATATTTCAATAGCAATGCACACATAATAATCAGTTGCTCGGAGCATAAGACAAAAGTGCATTTCAGACTGTTATTTAAGAAGGGAGCTTCTACATGTTAAGTCAGATCCGCGACATCATGATACAATATCATTTCACATTCGGCATCATTTGCTTTCTACACCGATTTTACGGCATTGAGCTAGGTAATGTCAAAGGCTGTTTCCTTATCAATATATTGTTACTAGCTATTTGTGTAGCAACAAATTCATTTCAGTTATTTTTGATTTTGGT
>JAVBJR010000929.1:0-2699 GCA_031546965.1 Dysgonomonas sp. | reverse complement strand
ATCAGTCTCCCAAGTCTCTGTAACACCAATTAAGTCTACCCTTTCCATTTGTACCAACCCCTCTAACTCATCGATCTTGTTCTCTAAGCTTCGCACATTAGTATATAAACAATTTAACGAATGTGTAAGGACTGATTTCACTGGTTTGTTCTCATTGTTACCCGTGCTTGCATGTACTTCATGATTACTTTCCCTGCCAGCCACTTCAGACCCGCGACCCTGGCCAGCATCTATCCTAAAAAATGTTGCACAAACTCGGCAACCTTACCCCCCACTGTCTAGAAACGAATCATATTATGGTCACTATCCCCTAAATGTTCCCCAATCTCTACTTCCTGCATGCCCTTACAAAAAAGTTTAAAGCTGCAGGAGGTCTGCAGTTAAAGCGGCAGCGGTTTCACTTGCAGCCTTGTTTATACATGCAGCACACCTGCTGCAGACATGCGGCAGAAAATGTGTTGGATGCTGCACATCGCACATAGGTAAAAAACATTCTGCACAATTCTGTAGAATATGCAGAACATTTACTGCATACTACTGTGCATTCTGCATATGTTCTGCACAAAAATGGTACCTTTTGCTGCATACCGTTCTGCATAGTATGCTGCATACCGTTTTGCATAGTATGCTGCATACCTTTCTGTAGGATGTTCTGCAGAGTGTATGCAGCAAATTGGTGGTTTGTTCTGAAAATAACTTATCCATACCTGAACATTCTGCATAAAAGCGTAAAGTAAAACCGTGAACTATTCGTTGTTATGTGCATTCTGATTTAACTCTTTTTTATTTATGTTTTGTCTTTGCAAAATATTGGAAACAGAAAACACGAAACACTGAATAAAAAGTGAAAAAAGTTTTATTGATTAAATTACACATTTTAAAATTATTTTGACTGGATAACTAAAATAATAAAATTGGCTTTCTCTTTCCATCAGGAAAAGTAATATATTTTAAATATATCATATGAATGTATGCCATATATATTTGGAATATATTTTAAATACATAGAAATTGAAACATTCCATATATGGTGCTTGTATTTGTTAAGTATGTTCTATATTTGCAATATATGTAACTTACATAATTCATACTTGCAATGTATTTAAAATATATGCAACATGTATTACTTTTCCATGTGGGTGAAAATGAAATTAATAATCTAACATGCATACTCTACTGAATCTTATAAAATTATTAAAGAGTAGTCTAATGTATATTATGAATAATTTAATTTAAAAAAATGCATATAACTAAATTACTTTGGAGTTTTAAACAAACGGCTAAATTTTACTGTTTAATTGGCCTAAAAACACAATTTAAGATAAGTCATAACAATTAATACAATTTAAATTTAAGAATAAAAAAAAAATTTTATTGCTATGTGCATTTCACATTATATTTGTTGCGTTTTTAGGTCTAAAAACCCAATTAATGTGCAAAACAACAAATTTTTATTTTTTAAAATAATGAAACAGCATATTTTTAGCTTTTTAGGTTTAAAAATCCAATTAAAACCATGTACAGCCGGTTTCAAGTTTAGTTGATAAGGAAAACCGGTTAAAAACCCGCCAACGGGGGAGGGAAGCTCATGGTTTAACATGGTGTAACCGGTTTTTTTTTCCCTCCCGTTGGGGGGTTTTTAACCGGATTTCTTTATCAACTAAACTTGAAACCGGCTGTATTTGTAGCGTCTTTTGACCAAAAAACGCTACAAATACATTTGTAAAATGTGCAAAACAACAAAAGTTTATTTTTTAAATCTGGAATTGTATTTGTTTTAATACAATAATTTAAAACGGCGTATTTGTAGCGTTTTTAGGTGGATTTTTAGACCTAAAAGCGCCACAAATACGCCATTTTAAAACGACGTATTTGTATCGTCTTTTGGCCAAAAAACGCTACAAATACATGTTTATAAAATGTGCAAAACAACTAAATTGTATTTGTTAAATCTGAAATTGATTTGATATACTACAATAATTTAAAACGGCGTATTTGTCCTCTTTTTAGGCCTAAAAACGCGACAAATACATCGCGTATTTGTTTTACTTAATGAACTAATTAAAAGCACCTGCCTTGATTTATGCACAAGTTGTGTAGATTTACTGCAATCCTAAAAATTTAAAAACACTTGCAATTAGGAAACCATATAGCAGTATAAATAAGTAAACATATTTTCACAATTACCCATAGCATTTCTTCCAGCGAATTCTTGATTTGACCACATGGCGATGTTCGTAGCATTTTCCGGAAGTGGATGCTACGGGGCCGTGATTGTATATTCGCGAGGCGCATTTAATTGGCTGACTGCCACTGAAGCTGATTTTTGATTGGTTGGGCTCAAATGATGCCAATTTTTGATTGGCTAACTTATATTTATTTCTGATTCGACCCAAGAGAAAAAGTTATGCACTATTGTCCGATTTCGGTCGGGCTCTGATTGGCTGCCACATAACATGCGTCTTGGGGACGCTCACACGCTCTATTTTGCCATAAGTCAAAATGGCGGTCGCATGGGGGATCGCTTCCATGTGTTCATAGGCGAGTACACATACATATATCAGATTCAAAAATAGGTCAAATATTGTTTTATTTGGTTGCAAGAGTAAATATGAGTGGAAAATTTTGGCTTTCATGTTTTCTGAAGATGTTAAACATACATTTACGCATCTACTACGTACTATTTTTAAAAATGTAAC
>JAVBJR010001119.1:0-3324 GCA_031546965.1 Dysgonomonas sp. | reverse complement strand
GGAATAGTCCAAATTAAGGGGTGCTTGGGTTTGGCTGTAATGGATCACTGGTCCAATGACGTCAGAGCACAGGTGCAAGCCAAGCCCAAGCACCCCTTAATTTGGACTATTCCACCCCTCTCACATCCTGGGCGAGTGACTTCTCTCTGTGAACGGACTGTACGTCGATCCGCTTCCTACGCTGGCCCGCATCCCATAGTCCGGCTGGATCCGGAGCCTAACATTCATCGCAAGAAGGGAATGAAATGAGTCAGCTGGTGACCACCAAGGGGGGATATAATCTATGGGTCGCTGGAGGCCCGAAGGGCCTCCAGATCGTCTTCCCCAATTGATTCAATATTTGTTAATCCGCGTCCGCCAATCAGCGCGCAGGATGGGAAGGATGCGGGGCGCCGAGGGATCCACTTTTCGTGGCCAGATTGTTTATTCGCGTCCATCCAACTGCAGATAATCATTTTTGAGCCCCATCTTGGATCTCTTCATCCGCTGCTTGACAAAATCCTTTTTCACGTGACCAAACACATGAAAATCATAAGACCTGTGCACTTTGCTAATTTATTTATAAATTCCCGTAAAGCTTACACTTTTTGCTCGTGAAGCACCTGTTACTGCTTGGACTTCAAAACTTTCAATTTGGAAGATCCTTCCAAAGGATAAGTGTAACATCACAAAAGTTCATAGATAATTAAGCGAAGTGCAGTCTAGACCTTGCACCTTGTGATTTTCATGTGTTTGGTTCTATGAAAAAGGACCTTGTCGAGTAGCAGATGAAGGGGATCAAAATGGGGCTCGAAAATGATTATCTGTTGTTGGATGGACATTTTTAAATGTTGGTGTAGAAAACATCATTCCACATTAACAAAAGTGATTAAACACATTTGGCATTTACATGGAAAATAGGAAAAGGTGTGTACTTTATTACAACAATTAGCATAACCGGAATAGTGCATTACTTTGTTTTGGAAACATTGATTGCAACCAACTTTTGGACTGTGCCTCCTAGTACATGATCTGAAAAACATGATCTGTTTTCACATTTTCTTTTCTCTCCAGTGGGAATGGATTCCAACATACAAGCATTTGGAACCTGAAAAGTGGAGCTTGCAGTACTTACCTAAATGAATCTGATCATGACTACTACTCGTGTCAAATTCACCCAACTAGTCCTGAACTCATAATAACAGCAGGATACAAATGCAATAAATTTAAATTGCAGCATTTGAATACATCTAAATTTTAATCGATTTCCCAATAACGCAGTTAAACAAATGTAAAATGAAGCAATAAAGGAAACATTGTCATATTTTACATTGTCAATGTTTATTGTTAAAACAAACATTAAATGTGCAAATCTCATCAATACACTATATTTTAAGGTAGGGCATCAGGACGCCATTTTCTTGTGGGCGGGGCTAAACTGTCAAAGTTGGTTTCAGTAGAGAATGTGTAATAGAAACAACACATGTTAAACGAAATAAACAAAATTAAATATAGCGATAAATTTACCGTTTTTCAAATTGTGGCAACCCTTTTGTAGTGTTTACATCCGTATTCAAATTTTGTTGCTTAATTTTTGCCACATCCTTTCATTGCTTGTTTAATCTGGTTTGATTGGTAATTATGATATTGCAATCTTTCCCATTCAGTGGCTATTGAACTGTTGTTGCATAAATTAATTGTTAGCCTCTAATTGGTGAGGTAGTTTTATAAATTGGGTTGAAAGCTTTTGTTTTGGGTCAGTATTCACTTGCCACTCTAAGGGGTTGGAGCCTTGCCCTCTCAGTCTTTTGTGGAGCTGTTCCAGGTTCCTGTAGTCACTTCGCCACATCTCTTCTTTCAAGTATTCAAGTTCTTATTGTTGCCAGACTGAGGTTCTATTGGCAACATTCATCAAGCCAGGTACCATATGGGAGCCTGACTCCTCAGTGAAATTGCAGCTGCTGATGGTCTCCTTCATCAGAAGAACAGTGATGCCCTCTTTGGTGACTATTCATCATCGAGTTTCCTTTCCCACTTGTTGGAACATTCAAGCCTAGAAGCTGATTAGAAGTCCTGTGGGATCTTCATGGTGGCAGTGGACTGCGGGACTGGCGCTGTCTCCCTGAGACAGTGGTGATGTACTGATCCAAGTGGTGCTGGCTAACCACTTGTTGTTTAACAAGAATTGATTGAAGTTTTGCTAACTGTTTAATTGCTGTTGTTAGGGGATGTTGTTGTGATTTTACACTCAGATTAAAACTATAACCTGTTATTACCCCTAAGGAGTTTCTGCATCTAGCTTTTGTTACGTGAGCGATACAAAATATTATATCCGATATTTTTGGTCCATCGGGGCGGCTACAATGAATTTTGAAGGTAGGCGATTTTGTTGTACTGTGATGCACGCCAACAATCCAAACAGCCGAAATATCACTCGTAAATATTAAAACTTGGAACAGAAAAAATAATTGATTTTATTGTGGATTAAACAAATCAAACGGAATGAATTTCCGATGAGCAGATTGCACAAGTTTCGACATTTCCGAATTTATTCCACCATGTAGAGGCGACGAAGTTTATTGAAAATCGGTGAATAATGTGAAGTTATATTCCAAACGGCGAATAATTTACAACAGTGGTTTTTGTGTCAAAATCAGCGAAATGATTGAACGTGCCCACGAAAGCCATTTGCGACGGTTACGGCGGCGTGGGACCGCTACAAGTACATTTACAATGACGCGTTTGCCTGTTTACAATCGGGCAATGCACTAATTATTGAGCGCGTGCAGCCAATCGCTCCAACAAGCTCGTTTGTTGAAATTGTAACAACCGTCGCCGTCGGTTGTCACACAAAGAATCACTCTTTGACTCCATTGGTTTGGTGAAGGTGTTGGTTTTAATGTCCCTTGGTGAAACTGTTCCCCAACACTAGGCCACAAGTGTTCCACTGCTGTTCATTTGGTTTCCAAATAGCCCTTACTTAAAGGAGAACTGAACTGGTTTTGTTGCCCCTCTTGCAACTTTCTACAGTAACTGAAAACATGTCAGTAAAAAACACGTTGGCAGTGTCAGAAAATTTTTCTAACATTTTTTCGCAGTGCGATTTGCGATTTGCGCCAGCTAAAATTACGACATCGGAGGTAAAACGTTCGATTTTGGCCGAATTTAGCATTGAAAGTTCCGTGAGTTCCTAAGCCACGCCTCTTCTGTCTACGTCATAGCTCAGATTTCTTAACATATCTAAGCCAATATTCTTCGTATTACATACGAAACGGGAAGTGGCAAACATTTTCTTTTTACTTCGTCTTTTTTTATTGAAGAAAATTGGTAGGTAAAAAACCAGTT
>JAVBJR010000840.1:0-3732 GCA_031546965.1 Dysgonomonas sp. | reverse complement strand
TATTCAATATTTCCCAAATTTATTGGCACCACATTAAAGTATAGTACATGAAAAAGAATTTGAAGAAAACATATTCATTTCCAATCCGGTAAAGGTCAATCTTGGTGGTGCCTCCTGGTCAAATTACCCAGGTCACAAGCCATGAGATCCAACAAAAGGGGGGGGTTAGCGCACAATATATCTATGATGTGATTGGAAAAGGAATTAAGCTCGATCCATCTTGTTGAAGAAGTGTCTCCTCGTTCATCTTGTACTCATCAAGTCGGGGAGTGCAAGAAACATAAATGATAGGGTGACAACTTTCGAGCGAGATTGACACCCTTTTCAACTTCAGGACCTGGCTGAATAGTGCTTGTGTTTAATTTAAATTGACTTCATCTTTTGGATAACATTTTTGAAAATCGCCAATTATTCTGCCCCAATCTGTATATTCACTTGTTTTTGTACGTAACAGATATGCATGACATATATCACAAACAAGTTTTCTATACATATTCTATTTATACTTCTTTGTAAATAAATGCACAGCTATCCTGTTTGTGAAGACTACTAGTAAATATAATAAACTTCTTTGCATGGATTTAATAATTTACGTTCAAACAAGATGTGCATTTTACATTAATGTGATTTTAATGCATAACACATGTATATGTAACACACCCCTATTCATGCAGCATTTATGAAATGGATGCGTTTCCTTTGCATAAGTGGGCGTATAGCAGTAGCAGCACAATTTTTAAAGAATGAAATTCATGCACTCAATATGTAGACGGAGTGAAATTATAATATGTATACATTTAATAATTAGATTGTAATTTTTAGTGTGGGCTTGTGAAACATTTATGTAGAACTGTTTGTATATTTGCAGCAGTCATTCTGTTGGAAAATTGAATGTCTGGTTTGGAGTTCGCCTTCGCCCTCTACCTGCACATTGTGTGCCAAATACAATGGCCCCGCTTTTAGAACCTGCCCATATTTTTGCTCAATCATGAACTGGCTTTTGCGTGCCGGCTTTCTCACGCTCTTGAAGCTTTTGCAAGTGGCAATTGACACGTGGCTATACAGATAAGTACTTACGTATTTTTACTATAAGCCAAGTATTTAACTTGGTAATGAAGCAAATGGGCGTTGGCAGCCATTTTCACACGCTAAATCAGACTCAAAAGCTCATGAGGGGATATAAGCGTTTTGTTATCCAACGTAATCCTCTATTTACTTCATATCATTTCATAATAAATACAGTATGCCCAATGCATTGTAAAAAAAACCAACAACATTGAGAACATTGAATCAAATTTTAATCCACGCAGTACTTTTTTATTTACTTAATTACCCATACTATCAACTCGTACAAAAATGATCAAGTTGATGACAACAAATCGATAACCCGGATGATTAATTAACATTGTTTATCAATATTATTCTGCTAAATTTCATTCCAATTGAACGAATATTCTATTTATACATTGTTGTGATGTACGGATTTAACAATAAGTAGTTAACACTGAGAAATATGAATAATTTAAGCTAGGAAATCAATATCTCGTTTTATGACAATTCGATTACATTGTTATAGATTCTATACAAAAATCAGTGATAAATCGTAACAAACGCACTCGATCTTATTTCTAATAATCGATGAAACGATAACCATGTAATTGCAAGAAATATACATAATTTTCTTAATGAGCGAAAAAAAAACTTGCTTTTGAAGTATAACAAATTGACAAAATATATAGCCATGGAATCATGTGATACTTATTATTGTTTAACGTGCGAAAATATTAAAACGTATTTAGAATGTAAACAAATTCAACATGTGAAGAATGATGTCCTTTCTCATGTAATACTTTTGCTATAATGTATTTCACATAACATTAATGAACAGTAATGAACGTGACGTATTGATTTTTAAATAGGTTTCTTGAGAGCAAATTTTTTGGATCGATTATTTTAATACAATTTTCCACTTTCGTTGTTCCACTTACTTTCTAGGAGAGAGACTTTTTCAGACCAGTTATATGCATATACTACTTTTTAATATGTTGAATTCCATAAGGAAATTTAAATAAACGTAAGTTTCTCATCTATAAAAGTGATATTGTGTAAATTGGCTTTGTAGTTTCGGTGTTTGCTTTCAGATGTATATGGCAAAAATGCACTAATAATAATAATAACACCGAGATTGGATGGTACTTTGCTAATACTGACATGTGCTCCGAATTGAGCAGGTGACCCACAAGGATGACGATTTGGAGCATGTTTATCATCAACAATAATGACCCGAGCTCAATTATATAAGAAAGAATTACAATATTTCAGTACATCGCATAATACATAGCTATAGATCAATAAAGAATCGGGATCAAATGACTAGATTGAAAATTCAATTGTGCGACATCTTCGATACAAATTATTATTGGATGTTTAAGAAAGCCATGGCATACATTGAAACATTGACATTCTGATAACAAGAATATGAATTTCAAGTTCAAACAATATTAGTCAAAACAACATCTGATTT
Organism: Dysgonomonas sp.; assembly: GCA_031546965.1. Classification (GTDB taxonomy): domain Bacteria; phylum Bacteroidota; class Bacteroidia; order Bacteroidales; family Dysgonomonadaceae; genus Dysgonomonas_A. The sequence goes on along the minus strand of JAVBJR010000840.1, from coordinate 1,208 downwards.
CATAATTACTATACCATTAATTGTGTACGATGTAGAGTAGAAATTATCTGGAAAAAGAGATTATTATCTGAATAAGCAAAAATCCTACAAAAGGTTGAGCCATAAAATTCACACCGTTAAATCATTGTCCCGGTGTACAAATCGTGTTGCAACAATGTGAACGATTGTTACATTAATTATGCATTCTGTTATTGATTTATTGCAAAAATTTTCCATTTGTCAATTTGTACAAAACAAATGCTATAATCCCTTTATATTTATTTCAGTCTAAGTTAATACATATAATTTCATATTTTTAATATTATAGTCGGGTCTATACCGATTTTCTAATTTGACATTAGTATCTTCTGAGCTTGTTTTTGAGCTAAGTAAAGTTATACAACTTAATTGCATTATTTTCATCTCTCGAGGACATTTATAAATATGAACACATGGCCAAATACTTAGATTTTATGCAGAAACATTATGATGAAATTCCCATTTTATGCTCCCCTTTATTATTGCAATGTGCATATAAAAACTTAATCCATTCGTAGATAAAAACTCAGCTTGTCCAGCCTAACAGAGGAGTTCGCCAATGTACTTTAATTAAGACATCATCTGATATTGTTCAACTGTTTTCCGAATTATTAATTAAGTCACTTTCAAGAGTGCACAGTAGGATTTGTGATTTAACAGAAAGTTAGATTTTCTCTTTAACTTTGTAAATTGCAACTCATCTGCTCAACAGAACAGCTTTGTCTACAATAGAAATGATGTTCAAGCCAACTGTTGGATTGCACCCTCTAGTGATATCATATGGAATTGCATCTATGACACCGAGTTTACATGTAGAATAAAAGAACAATGAGAAAATTTGCATTGAACGTGTAACTAGTATTCTGATACTATAGTTTCCAACTTGGGAATTCACATTTTGCCACTAGAAGGAGCCAACATCCAAATCGCCAGTTACATTTTGAGATCTGATTACTAGCTACATCCATTGCTGCATGGGTTGATCGTGACCAGAATTAACCATTAGGAATACATGCACAGTATACATTTGAGCAACACCCTTATTACAATCTTGTTTTGTCCTTTGATTTGTCACTGCCAAAGCTCTTGTTGGTGGAGGTGTTTGTCGAAGTCGGTGCGACAGACATGTGTGGTGTAATGAGGCACATGAATGTTCTACCAGTGCGGCCATCACGTGGATAGATGGTGAT
>JAVBJR010001108.1:0-2596 GCA_031546965.1 Dysgonomonas sp. | reverse complement strand
TGCCGCATCATCAAGCAGCGGCAAATGAATTTTGATGCGAGAATTTAAGGAGGAGCTAGATAAAAGTAATGAATACAATGTTGCTGTACATTACGCCAAGATAAGAGTAATCATTCTATCAAGCCAGGAAAGTGTGGTATAACATTTCACGTGAAGTGGAACGACGTTAATGAAGGAAACACGGCGCACCTTGTACGACGCATTTTCCAGTACTTATTGCTACTGATGTTGAACGTAAATTTATTGTACCTATACTAAAAGCACGTTTTGCAAAACCAAAATTTAACTATTAAGGAAAAGAGGACTTTAGCAGGATTTCGGTTGGGATGAGTAGCTAGGGCGGCTGAATATTGGCGGGGGGTGGAAGATAAACGATGTAGGCTATGTGGTAGATGTGAGGAAACTGTGTGATCCATCTATTACAGTGTGAAAAGGAATGGGGGTATAAGGGACAAATTGCGGACTTAAATGAGAATGGGAAAGGAATTAGAAAGGTGATGAATGTTTACAAACAATTAAAAAGGGGGAAGTATAGGAGGAGAGGGTGGGGTGTCAGACACAAACAAATAATTTCGTCAAATCGCATAGTGTAAAAATGTATATTTGTGTGTTGTAATAATGGACCTCTTCGAATACCCCGAGAGGGGGTACGAATAAAGACACTACTACTACTAAAAGCACGTTCAAAGTTGCACTATGGGAGGAAGGTGAAATAGGAAAGACAAGACCTTTGGCCAATGAGGGAGAAGTTATGACGCATTTCGGGCGTAGCTAGCACCAACAATGAATGCCTAACCTCATCAAACCTGCTCCCTAATAGATCAGAGGTCACATCTTCCCCTTTTCACCTCCCCATAGTGCAACTTTGGATGCGCATTTAGTATAGTTTCAACTTTATTGAGCGCATCACAATTCTTTCTTGATCGTATTTACTGGTGACGTAGATGCAATGGAGCCGTTACGTCAAGAGACTCGTAATATTCCACCCCTTGCAGACGTGTCATTACACAACGTCTACACTCGTTTGCGATTCCAGCTTGTGTAAACATGTCTCAGACACAACAGTATACCACCCTATCTGCTAATTAAATAGAATATCTAAAGCCTTGTTTACAATGCGGCACAGCTTCATTTACAATGGTGCGCTATTCCAAAATTCGGTGGATTCGGGAATATTTCAACCCTTGCACACAGTTGGCGCAAGGAGTTGGCGTATGAGTTGAGAAATTCCAACTTTGGACGTTGGCGTATCCACCAGGCATAAGCGGCAGCCAATCAGAATTGTTCTTAGGGAATAGCCAATGAAAATTCGCTGAAAACATTAGCTGCAGTTTGGAATATGGACAAAACGTTATATTCTGGAATATCGTGTATGCACGATAATATTCCAATTTTGCGCAAGTATTGTTTGCAATGTTGTTAAACGAGTTTGGCTTGGTGCAATGCTTTTTCAGGCACATTTGCCAGGCGCTTGTGCCATTGGCGCTGCATTGTAAACAAGGCTTTACTAGGAATTTGCAGTGGGCCTGTGCAAAGATTTGAGATGTGCATTAAATTGTCTCGCATTCAAGTCCTAATACTGGCCCTCCCTGGCCGAAATATTTTCATGCAGCAAGTAGGGTAAATGCTCCAATAATGGACATGCAATCCAAAATAGGAGGTTAAAAATTTTGCATTTTAGCTTGGTTTCGTGTAATAATTTGTGGATAGATATGAAATGATAGGAAAAACTATAACATGAATGTTCCTGAAATCTATTTCAGAAAATTCCAAATCGTTTATTAAATATAATGTATAATAATGATGTTTAAACAAGATAAATGAGCTAGTAATGGACACTCATGTCTCACCAGATGTCACTGCAGCCAATCACAATGCAGCTGACAATTTGGACCAATAGAAAAGCTTCTTCATGAAACCTATGCTTTAGAAGTTGTATATATTAAATTTCGCTAAGTTTTCTCCAGTAATGTCCATTACTGGTACACTGTCCATTATTGGAGCGTTCACCCTATGCAACCAACTTGCAGCAAATGATAATATCATGCCAAGCGCTTTCAATCATTTCACAAGCTGTTGACATACATGCAAACACGAAATTGGGAAGCATGCAGCCGGCAGTCATGCAACACACATGTTCAGATTGCTTTGCAAACTTGCATCAAGCATGCAGGTAACAAAAGGTAAAATTTTTAGTGTGAGTTTGGAATTTAATTGATGGGGGAAGACGCTAGACTAGTGTATAACTCCTGTTAGCATCACTAACTACAGTATACAAACGGCAGCCATTGTAGTTGGGTCATATAAACATAGTTACACTCTATCCGGTTTTTATAAGTTACTACATCGTCAAGACTGTATATTGTCATTATCCTTGGATGATGCTGGGGATGATGCATAGGGGTGTCAAATTATTTAAATATACAAGTAAAACCAGTGCATTATTTAATCTGCGTTTGGTGGAAACCTGTCCAATCCTAAAAAGTATTATTTTACGTCCCATGATGATACAGATACTAAACAGAAGTACATTACTGATATATATTTTTTACCATATCAGATACGTGTTAAATATATTGCTAGTCATGTTGCCCGA
>JAVBJR010000431.1:0-3464 GCA_031546965.1 Dysgonomonas sp. | reverse complement strand
TGTAAAATATCCTAGCAGAAACATTTGGCTGCATCCAAACTCATTGAAAACTGCCACCACCTGTTTTGCAGGGTCTACAGTGACGTCATGCATCTCCCTGGGGAGAGCCATGAGGCAACCTTACCTCTCTAATAACCTTGCATTGCAGCTGCGTTTGGCTTTTTACAGCATTTATTATTGACAGAGCTAGCTTGCAATTGTGTTTGTAGTAATTAAATTGACACTTTTCCGATATTTATACATATTGCATTACTTATTTGCATCACATTATTTGTAATTACATTAATTTTCGTCGAAAATACTAATTTAACACTTTTCCTGGAGATTTAAAATATACATTATCATTGGATATACCTGAAATTGTTAAATGAAATGAAGTGTAATTAATTGTAATTAATTGTAAGCCTGATTAAGTTTAGTTTCTCGTTTGTTTATGCAAGTAAACAATACAATTGCTGTCAGACGATTTTTGAAATTATGTATTTCCATGTTGTTTTTATTTGTTAATCCAAATTCATTCTACGTATAATGATTTTATAGTGTTGCATACTTGTTTAATTTACTTATTTTTTATGGAACGTAATTTATATTATGAAGCTATTAATTTTCCTGCTTGCATAGAAAGCTATTCGGCTATACATACTTTGCTATTCCACCTTAGACAGGTTACCGCAGGTTTCATAAGAGAATGAAAATTAATAGCTTCATAATATAATTTATGTTCCATAAAATTATGAGTAATTAATAAAAAATGCAACACTATATAATTATAAGTTCATTAAAAAATTATGCAACAATATAAAATCATTATAGAATGAAATTGGACTAAATCATTAATTAAAAATATGCATTTATTTTGATGAAAATAAAAACAAAACATTGCAATAAATTATTTCAAAAATCATCTGACATCAATTGTATTGTTTACTTTCACAAACAAACCAGCAAATAAACTTAATCAGGTTTACAATTAAGTAAATTTAATGAATTCCCAATTTTCTCTTTTCATTTAAGTTAACAATTTCAGCAATATGCAATGAAAATAAGTAATGCAAAATGTTTAAATATAGAAAAAGTGTCAATTTAATTACTACGAACGACAATTACAAGCTAGCTCTGTAAATGCAGCCACAATGCACACGAAATGAATGAGTTTCCTGCTGGCTTGCCCCTCTTAAAATTATACAAAAATATTATAGTAAATGGTTACAAAACAGGTAGGTAATTAAAAAGAACAGGTTTAATTTTGAAACAAATTTAAAAATGTGAAATGCAACACATGTTTTTTTTATATTTTAAAAAATAACAGTACATATAAAAGATTTCTGAATCAAATTAAGTACATATTAAATAAACCGCATAGGAAAGTTCACCGCACAAATACTGTACATAATTACAGTACATTAATATCAGGTTAATTATTTATGAATCATCACCAAGCACACACTCTAGACAAAGTTCATTTGCAAACAAACAACTTCACTAAAAACTTTGAACCCTAAAAATCTAAATGTCTTCACATTGGCATGCAACAAATTTCCTAATCACTACATCGCAAAAGTAACCCATGAAAAATCAAGGTGGGACACAAACTGGACTTTGAACACTGTATCACGTGTTCAAGCACATTTCAAATTTCAACTGGCCAAATAAATAAAATAAATGCCACTGACCCTTTTTCTTTATTTTATGTTCAATTATTGTCATTGAAATCCTTGACATTTTTCTCATTCCCCCATTTCTCAGATTTTAGGGTGAAGTTGGGTTTTATTCTGGTTTTATTAATTAATTACAACGTTATCACCACACCAAGGTTATTACTTATTGGCTGTGTGACCTGCTCCCTTTGTAAAACATCAATACACCGATTTTCTTTATTTTTATCCCATTTTCTCCCGATTTTCAAACCCGTTATTACGCAATTCTTGCATATTTCTTCCATGGGAAAAATGAAACATTTAATTCACAATTTTTCTTTTCATTTCTTCTCCGTGATTTTGTTTTTTTTTTTAATCTTATAAATACCCCATATTTTCCATGACACATCATGAAGTAAAACTTCGTTTTCCAGGGATTTTAATTTCTTACTTAATTAATTAACGAACAGCCCCCTTTATAAGATCTGAACAAAACAAAAATTTTTAACCTGAAGGCTCCCATTACGCTGCGAACACAAGCGAACATTCACTTATCACCTTTCGAGGTCACAAACAATTGCGCGCGCTTTTGAAATAAAAAAACTCATTTCGACTAGACTTACGCCCATACGATCAGCTTTCTGGGCGTACAGCGCTGCAAAATGGGCGTAAGTGGTCCCATGCCAAACCTCAATCGGCTTCCAAATAATTCCCCGACTTTTTTTTTAATTCAGCTCACCTTCCACTGCCACACACATCAATTTTATCATTTTCACTTTATCATATAATAATTAGAACGTGTCAAATTCCGGGAGATTCCGAACATCGCCGAAACTTACGCCCTTGTTGACACGACTGCTAGCTAGGTGGCCATATGGCTTTTCCTCACAACATTAATACTTAACTAATTCGAAATTATTTCTAGAAAACAGCCGTTACCATCGCGTTATTAACAAACCGATAGGAGAAACTACTCACAGTTGACATTTCTTGCCCCGTTTTTAAACGTTGTTCCGAATGGAAGCGATAGGTCCAAACGAAAGTCAGCAACGGGCGATACTAAAATGCTCGTAGAACGCCTGATCGAAGTTTTCCCTCACGGCTCCAGAGATGGCGCTGCGGGCATAAACTGTATAGAGTAGCGACAACCGCCGCCATTTTGTGTCCAATCTTGTTCCAAACGGGAAATTATTTACGCGTTTTCTCCGTTAAATAACGGTGTTTTCTAAATACATCAGAGAACATAAAAGAACCGCAGCGCATCGAAACGTATTCAATGTTCTCTGATGTGTTTCGAAAAAATCGTTATTTAACGGAGATAACGGCGAAAACGCGTATTAGACACAAGATGGCGTCCACAAAAATATTACTGAGTTGTCGCTAGCTCTTAAACTGTGTAGAGGCTCTCTAAAACTGTGGCTGCGGGTACTCGTCGTTAATTACGTCATAGCCACCTCAGTTTTCAGAACAGGGGGAATTCGTTAATTACGTCATTGCCACCTAAGAATTTAAAATAGGAAGAATTCGTTAATTACCCCAGGTAGCACAATGACGTCCAACGGACGTCGTGTTTTGGTCTATTAGGGACTTAGCGCAAATTACGTACGTTACGTCCGTTTAATTGTGAGAAGAGTGCAGGTGAACCTTGCCAGATGACGTCAGTACGTATGTTACGTCGTACCGTACGTAAAGCCGGCTACACACCTAGTGAATGCTGGCAGCACGAGCAACGAATTAACGTCCGTTTGGCAGCACAAGCAAGCATGAGCGAGCACGGTGTGCTGCCAGATGTGGACGCCTATGCGCGTGCATGGTTGGTAGGAAGCG
>JAVBJR010000545.1:0-6436 GCA_031546965.1 Dysgonomonas sp. | reverse complement strand
TAGAATATCGGAGAGTAAATGGGAACAACGACCCTCAACTCGAGGATCTGTGACTTGTCTAAAATAATGAGAGATATCTTGGTTCATAAACCCAAAGATAATCCATTATCTATAAACAAGATTTTGATGCGTTTGCCCTATAAATAAACACAGAAAGTGGCAAATTGAATATTTTCAATTACCTTTGTTACAGATCGTATACACTAAATAAGTTTGGGCTAAACTGTATGAAAAAAACACTTCTACTTCTTCTCCTGATACTTGCCGGATATATCCAACTGATGGCAAATAACGATATTCCGCTTATATATCGAATCAACATTAAGGAAGATATTGGTTCCACAACTTGGCAATACCTGCAAAACGGGTTGCATCTTGCCGAAAAAGAAAAGGCAGACTATATACTTATAGATATGAATACTTATGGGGGAAATGTGGTAGAAGCCGATTCGATGCGCACAGCCATTCTAAACTGCAAAATACCTGTATACGTATTTATCAATAATAATGCAGCATCCGCCGGAGCTTTGATAGCTATTGCCTGCGACAAGATATTCATGCGAAGCAGTGCCAATATAGGAGCGGCTACCGTAGTGGACGAAATGGGAGATAAGGCTCCCGACAAATACCAATCGTACATGCGGTCGTTAATCCGCTCTACTGCCGAAAGTCATGGCAAAGACACCATCGTATCTGCAAGTAACGATACGATAATCAAGTGGAAAAGAGACCCCCATATTGCCGAAGCAATGGTAGACGAGCGTGTTGTTATCCCTATTTTGACCGACACAACCAAAGTGCTTACTTTAACCGCTAACGAAGCCATGGAGGTGGGGTATTGTGATGGTATTGCCGAAAACATTTCGGAAGTAATAGTAAAGCACATGAATATCGAAAGCTATGATATTCAAACCTATAATCCTACTATGTTTGACTACATCAAAAATTTACTAACCAATGGAATAGTGCAAAGTATCCTCATTATGATTATTATTGGAGGTATATATGTAGAAATGAAAACTCCGGGAGCAGGATTGCCCATTGCAATGGCTATCACGGCAGGTTTACTGTATTTTACCCCTTTGTATATGGATGGTTTTGCCCAAAATTGGGAAATTATCTTATTCGTTATAGGGCTCATACTCATCGCTTTTGAGATATTTGTCATCCCCGGATTTGGGGTTGCCGGTATCAGCGGAATTATACTTACCGTTGCCGGATTATTTTTAAGTTTGGTAGGAAATACCGATTTCGACTTTACAGGAGTATCACCCGATCAGACAGTCAAATCATTTATAACGGTTATTGTAGGGGTACTGATGTCTTTTGTTCTGATTATCACTTTAATAAGCAGAATAGGCAAAGAAGGCAGTATCTTTAGAAATATTGCATTGACCACCGATCAGGAAGGATTTATATCTGTTCCCGAAGAACAAAAACTTATGATCGGTAAAACCGGACATGCTGCTACCATCTTAAGACCATCGGGAAAAGTAATAATTGATGGTGAGTATTACGATGCAGCTGCCAATCAGGGATTTATCGAAAGTGGAAAAGAGGTAAAAGTCATTAGATACGAAAACTCGCAACTGTATGTGGTGGAGATAAAGTAGTTTCGAGTTACAAGAGGCATAATCTTCTGTATTTTTTACTCGTAACTCGTGACTCGTAACTCGTAACTAATTAACAATATGAAATTTATAGGAATTATACCTGCCCGATACGGATCGTCACGTTTTCCGGGAAAGCCCCTAGCCGACATGGCAGGCAAGCCAATGATACAACGGGTTTATGAACAAGTAAAAAAAGCACTGGACGAAGTGTGGGTAGCCACCGACGATGACCAAATACTGAAAGTGGTAGAAAACTTCGGAGGAAAAGCCGTTCTAACCTCTCCCGACCATAAAAGTGGAACAGATAGATGTAACGAAGCTTTTTCTAAAATAGGAAACGGTTTTGATGTCATCATCAATGTACAAGGAGACGAACCTTTTATACAACCTCAGCAAATAGAAGCACTGAAAGCTTGCTTCGATTCTAAAGAAACAGAACTGGCTACTTTGGTAAAACCCTTCAAGAAAGAAGATGGTTTTGAGGCATTGTTTAACCCCAACTCCCCAAAAGTAATATTGAATAATAAGAGCGAAGCTATTTATTTCAGCCGTTCTGTTATTCCATATATAAGAGATACTCACCATGAAGAATGGCTTGATAAGCATCCATTTTACAAACATATAGGCATGTATGCTTACAGAGCCGATGTGTTGAAAAAGATTACTTTACTGCCACAATCGATCCTCGAACTGGCAGAATCCCTGGAGCAACTTCGGTGGATAGAAAACGGTTACAAAATAAAAGTAGGACTCACTGATATAGAGACTATCGGCATTGATACTCCCGAAGATATGGAAAAAGCTCTTAATTTATTAAATTTGAAACCATAGTAACAGACCTATCTACTAAGTTTTTAAAGATTGCCGAATATGCACACTAAATCCCAATACAAAATGGGTGTTGACGTTGGGTCAACCACTATCAAAATAGTAATTATAGATTCTGATTCACAAATTATCTATAAAGCCTATCGAAGACATCAGGCGAATATTCAGCAATCGTTTGCCGAAGAACTAAATAAGGTAACAGCTCAATTCCCTGATACCCAATTCTGCATCAACATTACAGGATCGGCAGGCATGGGCATAGGCGAACGTATAGGTGTTACTTTTGTACAAGAAATAGTAGCTGCTGTAGAGGTGGTTAACAAAGTATATCCCGAAACTCATACCCTTATCGACTTAGGTGGTGAAGATGCCAAAATGGTTTTCTTCAAAAAGGGTAAACACCCGGATATTCGCATGAATGGCAGTTGTGCCGGGGGGACAGGTGCTTTTATCGATCAGATGGCAAATTTGATGAATATTTCAATTGAGGAATTAGGTAGTCAGGCTCTTCTATTCGAAAAAACATATCCAATAGCTTCACGTTGCGGAGTTTTTGCTAAGACTGATGTTCAGAATCTGATTAGTAGAAACGTTCCTGTATCGGATATATCGGGTTCTATTCTGCATGCCGTTGCACTTCAAAGTGTGACTACCTTGGCTAGAGGTTGCGATATCAAGCCTAAAATACTCTGCATTGGAGGTCCTTTGACTTTTATTCCCGCACTGCGAAACTCGTTCAGAGAGGTTCTAAAAATAGATGACAACGATTTTATACTACCCGAAAACGGAGAATATTTTCCGGCTTGGGGAGCAGCCCTGTATCAAGATAAAAACATTACTTATCATCATCTGAAAGACTTAATCGCTAAATCAGAAGATAATACAACAGCTCAAAAAGATTACTTACCTGCTTTGTTTAAGGATGAAGAGGAATATTTGGAATGGAAAGAAAACAGAAAAATAAAACCCCTCAAATTCCAAGAACTCGGCAGTAAAAAAGAAATAGAATGCTTTCTAGGCATCGACTCGGGTTCTACTACAACCAAAATTGTGATAATGGATGCCGATGCCAATATCGTATACCGATTTTATGGAAGCAACGAAGGAAATCCACTAAAAAAAGTGATCGAAGGGCTGTCTAAGTTTTACAAAAAAGCAGCAGATAGAGGCGTGTCCTACAAGTTTTTGTCGTCGGCAGCCACAGGTTATGGCGAAGATCTTATAAAATCGGCTCTAGGGCTCGATTACGGTATTGTAGAAACTATGGCTCACCTTTCGGGGGCACAATATGTAGACCCTCACGTTTCTTTTATTTTGGATATTGGAGGACAGGATATCAAGTCGATTTTTACCGAAAATGGAATTATCTCCAATATAGAACTAAATGAGTCTTGTTCAGCCGGATGCGGTTCGTTCTTACAGAATTTTGCATCAACAATGAATATGACTTTGGGCGAATTTTCTCATGCGGCATGTATAGCTCAATACCCGTCTGATTTAGGTTCACGTTGTACTGTTTTTATGAATTCTAAAGTAAAACAATCGCTTCGTGAGAACGCAGGAATGGACGATATTGCAGCCGGTTTGGCGTATTCGGTAGTCAAAAACTGTCTGTATAAAGTTCTCAAAATATCGAATCTAAAGCAATTGGGCGATCACATTGTTGTTCAGGGAGGTACATTCCGAAACGATGCCGTATACCGCACGTTGGAATTGCTTTCGGGCAAGTCGATCAGTTCTACAGATCACCCCGAATTGATGGGTGCTTTGGGTGCTGCCCTTTATTCTAAACAGTTGTGGAAGAAAACGCAAACCTCGACATACATTACGGGAACAATACCTTTGCCCAATGCCGATACCATTGACACCAAAGAGCTTCAATGTAAGGGTTGTACCAACAATTGTTCGGTATTACGATTCAAATTCGAAAATGGCAATCTCTGCTATGCAGGCAACAAATGTGAGAAGATATTTTACAATAAAAGTGCCATACAAAAAGGAGGTTATAACGGGTTTGACGAAAAGAACGAAATACTGTTCAACAGAGGTGTAAATGCCGAAAATATACAGCCCAGAAAAACGATAGGTATACCTCGTGTCTTGAATATGTTCGACAATTATCCCTTTTGGCATACACTTTTGACCAAATGCGGGTTCAATGTGAGATTATCCCCCGAATCGACTTTTCCACTCTATCAAAAAGGAGTAGGTGGTGTTATGTCCGATAATATCTGCTTTCCAGCAAAATTGGCACACGGGCATGTACTTGCTCTTATCGAACAAAAAGTAGACCGCATCTTCTACCCCATTGTACCCAAGGAAGAAAAAGAATTTGGAGGTACATCCAATTCGTTCAATTGTCCGGTGGTGAGTGGGTATCCCGAAGTAATAAGAAGCTCCATAGAACCCGACGAAAAATACGGTATTGCCTTCGATAAACCGGTTATTACTTTCAGCAACGATAAGGCTTTAGAGAAAGGATGTTATAATTATCTATCATCATTAGGAGTCTCCAAATCTGTTTTCAGTAAAGCTTTCGAGAAGGCTACGAAAGTAAAAACAGAAGTAAAAATACAGCTAAGAGAAAGTCAGAAAGATTTACTCAACAAAGCCATCGAAAACAACGATACCGCTTTTGTTATTGCCGGCAGACCGTATCATGCCGATCCGCTTATCCATCAAAAAGTAGGACAAATATTATCCGATCTGGGTGTTATTGTATTTACCGATGATGTTTTCCGTAAAGAAGAAAGTTCGGGATTCGGACGGTTGAATATTGTATCGCAATGGTCGTACCCCAATCGGGTTGTGCAAGCGGCAATGGAGGTTGCCAAATTGCCTCAAAATATACAATTGATTCAGCTTAATTCGTTTGGCTGTGGTCCTGACTCGTTTTTTATGGACGAAACGCAAGATATACTAAAAGCGGCAGGCAAAAATCTGACAATCTTGCGTATCGATGAGATAGCCAGTCCAGGATCTATCCGATTGCGTTTACGTTCTTTAGTTGAGTCTCTTAAAACGATTAATGCACAAGAGCAAAAAACTTTTCAACCGGCATACGAAGGTTATCGAACACCGTACACAAAAGAGGATAGAAAGAAAACAATACTTATCCCTTGGTTTACAGACTTTTTGTCGCCCTTTGCCCCTGCTTTGGGCGAATTGGTAGGACACAAATTACAGAACCTCCCAAAATCGGATAAGATATCGGCAGATTTAGGTCTCATGTATGGTAATAATGAGGTCTGCTACCCTTCGACACTCATATTAGGAGATATTATAAAGACTCTCCAATCGGGTGATTATGATGTAAAGGATATTGTCTTGGGCATTACTCAAACAGGCGGACAGTGCCGTGCAACCAATTATTTGGCTCAGATAAAAAGCGGCTTGCAAAATGCAGGATTCAGAGATATCCCAATTATTGCCCTTTCATCGGGAGATTCGTATCAGAATGAGGAAAGCGAATTTAATATCGAATGGAAAAAACTGGCTAAAATAGCTGTTGATAATGTTCTTTATTCGGATGCCTTGCAACAAATGCACAGTGCAATAAGTGTGCGTGAAAAGACAAAAGGGGCTTCGCAGCAGGTATTTGATCTGTACATCGAAAGGGGTATAGACGGGGTAAGAGCCAATTCTCCTAAAACGCTGCGCCGATTATTGAAAGAGGCTGTTGCCGATTTTAATAACATACCTATCTACGATAAAAAATACACGAAAGTTGGTCTTATCGGCGAAATATTTTTGAAATACAATAACTATGCTCAAGCCAATATAACCGAGTGGCTGCGATCGAAAGAGGTAGAAGTTTCGTGTCCTCCTCTATTGGATTTTCTCATACAGTTTTTTGTAAACAGTAAAGAGGATGTAAAAAACGGACTAAAAGAGGAAACGCTCTTTTCTAAAGCCATGCAACCGCTTATTTGGATTGTGATAAACAGGAAGATCAAGAAATTTGAAAAGATTATGAGCGATTTCAAATTCTACGA
>JAVBJR010001100.1:0-17665 GCA_031546965.1 Dysgonomonas sp. | reverse complement strand
GTGCTCTGACGTCATTGGACCATTGTTCCATTACAGCCAAACCCAAGCACCCCTTAATTTGGACTATTCCACCCCTCTCACCACCTGGGCGAGTGACTTCTCTCTGTGAATGGACTGTAGCACTAGGTGTGTGGACAGTTTCCCTGCTTGGTCCCCCGCTCTGGTCCCTTTTGTTGCATAATGGACTTGTCCACTAGCACATTATTGAACAATGGCAATTAAAGGATTAAAGTTGTCGTAAAGGTCGGTTTTGTTGAAGAAAAGTCCACAGACTCAGCAGTGACAGTATATGCTGCATTTTTATCACCTTGCAGTGAGCAGTTACATTGGCTGCGTTCAAAAAGTGCCCAGTGCGCCTGGTGCGGTGTAGGAGCAGTGCACTGCACTGCACTCACGCCACACTACCTCGGTGCTTGGTGATGTCATCAAAACGTCATACCCCGGTCTGACTTTTGAACAAGCTCCGGTGACATTACAGGTGCTGTGTCTGAATTTTTAAACAGGCACAGTGCTTGTTTCTAGCACCAGGAGTAGTTTTTGATTTCGGCTATTGGAACTATGGCCCTACTGGCAGTCGGTTAATAAATTGTTTTCGAATAACATTAACAGTACTGTAGTGGGTCACGTGCAATATTCTTTTTGTAGTCCTCACAACTTGAAAAAGTCATTGAAATTTATATATAGAATGTGATAGACGGCAAAGTGTTCGCCACTGGAGAGGCAGATGTGAATAGTTGGCACTTATGACTCAACAAATAATGTGTGGTGTTTGGTGCAGACATTTATTTTTCTGTAGTGGATGTTGTATGTATATTGCCGGGAATTCCATTTTTGCTGCAGTATTGCCGAAATCGTTTGTGGATAAGAGTGGTAAACTTTGGGTTTAGTCCGCTGTAGCCTATGATATAAGGGGGTGGTGTATTTTCTGAACTGTTCAAGTACTTTGAAAATTGGTGGGATTCGCCTGTCCACTTGATTTCAAGTGTTAAATGTTGCCATCCCAGAGCAGCCACCAAAGTGCCAGTTAAATACGCATCGTTCATCCTGTATGGCGTATGCTTGAGTGCCACTTTGTCCAGTCTCTTTGCAGCTTCAGGTGTGAACCAGTAACTCCACCCCTGTTCAATAAATGCAAAATGATACATGGGTAATTAATAGCTATTAAATAATATAAAAGTAAATAAATGCTTATGCAGTAAATCAGGTGAGAGGAGGAGAGGGCATTTCAACAGATTTTAGGTCATACAGAGGAGTGAGGCAGGGGTACCCCTTAAGCACAATGCTATTTAAGCTATTTATAAGGGGATTAGGTAAATGGCTAAGACAAAACCAAGAAGGCAGAATAGTAATTGGAAAGGGTAAGATATTTCAGCTAGCATATACGGATGACTTGGTATAAATTGTAGCAACATCAGCTAGAGTGAGGAGAGTTGCATA
This sequence comes from Dysgonomonas sp., assembly GCA_031546965.1. Taxonomy (GTDB): domain Bacteria; phylum Bacteroidota; class Bacteroidia; order Bacteroidales; family Dysgonomonadaceae; genus Dysgonomonas_A. The sequence continues at coordinate 16,228 of JAVBJR010001100.1, read as the reverse complement.
TACATAGGGCATCATTGGTTAGATATCTTTGATAAAAGAATGATTACCACTTTCGGGATTAGGATCTGCTGTATGAGGAGCAGAATATTGGAGAAATATGAGTGATAAAGTTTACGGAAGGTGTGGGAAATCGGACGTAAGTGTGGATCATGTACTGAGAAAGCTCAAATATACTACTCCTGAACACATATGAATTTCTTCTATTAAAGGGACAGTCAACCCAAAAATTATTTATATGTTGTGCGTAAATTTAAACTATAGAAAGTTGATATAGGAAGTGCTAAGAAATTTGCAATAGTTAACGAGAAATTAGATAAAAACCGTCCTAAAAGTTTCGTGGTTTCACAGTTGGTCCTGGCGAGGATGCCAATCGCGTTCGAGTGCAATCGAACGTGCGAACGGTTTGAAGTGTTCACTGGCTTCGTAATATCTAACACACTAATAACCAAGAACCTGAGGTGTGGTGGATAAAATACCAACATGGCAATGAAGTTACCCACTCATCTCACAAAATAGAAAGAAACTGACTGCAGTTCATTACGGATTATGCATCTCAACCAGTTGAATTCTGGAATAATAGTGTATTCCTTAGCGAACCGCAGTCTAAGATTCTCTTCTACACTGGCTTATTATTAAGCATTTTATATATGTTGAAGATGGTTTGTGGCCATTACATATACATATACCTTACCCAACAGTAGTGTTCAAAGGTATCTGCTGAATGTTCTTCTTTGGTCAATCCGTAGCGTCCCTCCCTCAGAACAGGAGCATTCCACCAGTGTGCAAAGCAGGCCACATAGTCCTTTTCCTTAGGCATCTGTCGCTCAAGTGCATCCAATATATGGTCGATGCTCATGCACGTGTCATCATCTATGTGCATCGCGAACCTCGCTTGCGGACACTGCCGCCACGTCCACCGCAATCCCATCAGGTCTCTGATGGTAACGTTGCTGTAGTCGTCACGAAATTGCCCTTGCACGATGTCCCCGTATTGTGCACTCTCGTCGACCATTTGTTGCTGCAGTGAGGCATTGTCCGGTCGACCGAACACGAATGCCAACTTGACCACGTACCGATCCATCCTCGGTGTACCCCAACTTTCCCGTAGCACGTCTCTCATGGCGGAGTGATCGGGATGCGAACCGATCAGTATGAGCAAATCCACGGTACCGCTTCCACAAATATCACGGTTCAGCACAAACGCGAATTCGGACAAATTCCCCAAACGTGAAGGTGCTGGGAAAATGTCGATGAAATCGCCCCGTGATTTTTGTTGCACGACTTGGCTGCATGGTTTGGATTCTTGGATTGGGGAATCTGGCGTGTCTCGTTTCTGTGCTAGATATTCGTCAATGTACTTTGTTTAATATGCTTTCGCTTACGATGGCTTATTTGTATACCCAATTTAATAAAGCCCATTGAAAGTCTATTTTCTGGGACTCTGCTGTCTCAGCAAATATTTTTGCCAATGCGGCTTGACATACAGAGGAAAACAAGTATGGAATTAAATTATGATTGTAATTAGGAAGTTTCCATATATCCGTCCAGGTCTATCCCCCACATAACAATAATAATTTGGAATATACCTATAGCCTTGTTTTTGATGACTGTTGCTGAAGGAATGCACTTTTCAATGCATTATTTGCATTCGTTGTAACTTGATGCTTGACCGCCATTTGTCAATACATTTTGGCATAACCACACAAACTCGAAGTTTTAATGTGTTTTATTGGAATGTATATTTGAACAATTATATTGCAGTCATATATTCGCCATATGCTGCCTGTTTCCAAAGAGGTTGTTTAACTTCCGGTATTCACCTATTCGCGTTTATCCTGCGCTGTATTCATGGATTTCAGTGGAAATGTTCCACAGTATCACTGTATTAATTATATTTACCGGATCTAACCATCGACTACACAGTGATCAAAAATTGTCTAGAGTTTGCCGAAGGGCTGCATAAGATAAATGCAGTTTTCGGATAGGAAAACCTAATACAGCGTTGCGCGCGGGAAGGGGCGATTTTGAAGGGCAAATTTCAGATTTGTGAAAAACTTTTACTAAGAAAATAACATACACAAAATGCTCGCAAAAGAATGCCATTTTTAAGTTTTGAACAATATGTCCGTCATATGTCCTCCTCCTTCTTTGGCTATGCACTCCTCCATTCTTGAAACCAAATAACCTTCATATTACTAGCTGCCCAATGCAGTATCTCAATTAGATCCTGCAATGTGCATGTGATTATTTCTTGTGGGGTTACTTGAAATCTAGAGTTTACACTCAACGAATTCACACAGTTTAGGAACTGATGGTGAAAATTTGTGACAAAGTAAAACGTGCTTATATAGTTCTCTTCGTTTCTGGGTAACTACAGAAAATATTCCGAAAGATCTTATAATTTTAATTTAGGCCTATGTCCACTTTCAACAGCTTTGATGTCATGTAACCTTACAAAACCTTGTCAGTTCACCATTAAAGTTTCAGAATCGCATAATGGAAGTTCTTGGAGCTTTTTTAATGTAGAGAGAAATCCAGTATTGTCTTGAAATGAAACTCTTCCGGTACAACCTGTACCTGGAACCCCTCGTAAAGTTTGTATTATCCAGCATTCGGTGCTTAACAACTTTGTTATTGGTTTAAACTTGTGCGAATAGTGCATTTTGAAGAATTGCAGCCCTAAAAACACCATACATGTTTGTTACTTTCACGATTTAATCGTTTTTTCCGCGTTGCCTATTTGATGATGTGTCTATGAACAATTGCAAACTTGTATTTCTCAAGCCAGATGGACTGCCAAACAGCATACTATTCATAAGCCACATGTATTTAAACGTGTGATTGCAATACTATGAACATAGAGAGATTTTATAGGCTAAGTTGTTGTTGCCTAGTACAAACCCACCATGCATGGGCTGTATACATTGAATTTCCAATGAGCTGTATTTAGAAGGAGGGGAAAGTGTTGTGCTAAAAGCCGCTCAACAGCTAATTCAATATTTGTTAATCCGCGTCCGCCAATCAGCGCGCAGGATGAGCAGGATGCGGGCCGGCGATGATGCGGGGCTTACGATGGTAGTTTACAATACCGCGGTGGTGACATCACACAGTCAAGGGTATAGCTGTGCTTTTCAGGAGCCTATCCGGTAGCACCTCCTGTTATATAGCTCATTGGAATTTCTATGGTCTTGTGTGTATAGGTTTGAAAAACGTTCAAACGTCTTTCAGTGCTGTGGCCTCATCGTATTGTTTGGCTAATGTTTATGTAGCATTACTATTTTTACAATGCTGCGTATGTTGACCACCCACGGTTCCAAAAAAGAACCCGATTAACGTTAACAGGTATTCAACATATTTAAAAATGGATACAAAATGAATGCAGGGCACTATACGTACTACTACTACTAACTGGTATGTATTGTATACACAGACAATGTCAGCCAGAATTAAAATGACGCAATAGTGCAGCGCGGGGTTAAAAAACGCCAATCTTTGGGCATTTTGACTGCCAATAGGAAGTTATTATCGGCTGATGACGTCAGGACATATCCCTATTTCAAACAATTGCAAATAAATTATTTGCCTCATTCGTATTTAGTATTCAGGAGAGCTTTCATTATGCTCCCACAAGTTTATTTCAGCAACAGTTACCAGTTTCAACTCAGAGAGTCATCTTCTGACTAAGCGCAAATTACAAATCTCGTGGTGTCAAATTACGGGACACATGTGTCCAAGTGACTCACTTTTCTCACTTCTAGTCACTTAAAGGACATGTATCGCGGTTTTGTAAGGTCCCATGCCATTAAAACGGTTGAAAGTAAAGAGAAAATTAAAACTATGACTTTCGTTTGGAATGTTTTTAAAAAATTATTGACGGAGTGATCGAGAATTGAAGAATTACGACGAATTGGAACGCCATTGGCTAACTGTCGACCATGACGTCATAAACGTATCAGCGATAGGGCGTGGTTGGCGCAGTGCCAGTGACGTATGTGCCAACAAAACGTGCCACCAAAACGCTACCATTTCTACATTTTTCATAAAACAACCACTGCATCTCAAATTGTAAAAAAAATTAGAGTACGCTCTACATTATTGTAGAACTCCATGGAAAAACTATCATTCTAATCTGTGACCAGAAACTGGACCACGATATTATGTCCTTTAATTAAGCAGTAGGGTTAGTTGCAATGAATCATCTTTAAGGTTTTGCAGCCAAAACAAAATAATGTTCTTCTTATTAGAAATATGCGTACAGCACATATTGAATGGATACACTTTTCATTGAATATATACATTTTTCCTCAATTCAAAATATTTTCATACAATAGAGGACATAATGTTACTTTCATTACAACCTATTGGCGGCACTCTCCAAATTAGTTTTAAATCCATAGGGGCATGTGAATAAATTATAATTGCTAATATTTCTAGGTTACAATAACTTCAGCAATGCAAAGTTCATTCAATTAAGTATTATGTTGAAAAATTAATAATTACAATTGGACTTGAAATATTCTGAGTAAATGGAAACAATTGCTAGTACTTAGATAAATATTGCACGGGTAGATACTTGACATGAAAGTAAGGAAACAACATTTGCTATTATTAACACTATAAAATTGCCTTGTACTGAGGAATTAATTGCATACTTTGCACTAGAGGTTGATGAAGATGCTCTTTCCGAACTGCTCCTGGTGATTTTGGACGAAATTAACACTACCAGGACATTCAGAAGAATTACCAAACATATTACAAGACATAATGTTTTGAAATACTGTCTTACTACCCCTGTACTGCTCATCATTCTTTAGCAAATATTGTGCTCAGAGTATGTCATACAAATGGTTTTCGATGTTACAAAATATTAGATAGGTATAGTGCGTCAGTCAATGGTTTGCACCAATATCCCTATGCACATTACTCTTTCAATACAGCTGTAACAGAATAAAGCACAACTGGCAACACATCACTCCATGCATAAATTTTGAGTAATGAGAATACAACGTACAACTGTGTAAATACCGACGTCACATTCAATATCCTGATCAAACCATACATTTGAATAAATGAATATAGTTTTGATGTTCGTATTATGCTGTTGCTACTCAATTTCAGTAGTTCTGTAGGCGATATTTTACAAAAGATCAATATTTCATAAGTTATGGCTCGTATTAGTACAGTATTTACACTCCCCATTGTCTAAACGCAATAAATGTGTAAAATAAACATGAAGCATGAGACTGGTCAAGAAAGCTTCACTTGGTCATTCATTATTGTATGATATTCGAAGAACTGGAAATGAAATCATCAGTTCAATGATTTCCAATGTGTAAATGCACATTTCAGCGGTTCAGTTGTAAATAAAGATGTTAAGCTGGCATGTTTTTCGTGAGTCAGTTTTTCAAACTGCGGACAGAGTGTTTTGTCAATTCGTGTTGGCTGCCAAAGTAGGCTACACCTGGCGAGAACACAGCGAACCCACCCGTGTTTTGGTTTGCGTTTTCGCAGTTTTACGAAGTATTTACGACGAATTAAATTAAGGTGAAATGTTTTTTTTGGGTGAAATATGGACAGGGAATCTAATTTTGCTAACAGTTCCAGCGCTCGGGGAACAACCGTATTCCAGAAATCGCTTCGAAGCGTCGAAATCACCGTCAAACGTAAGGGTGCGAATTCGGCCATGTACCCCTTGCAGCCACCATGCAGCGTCCTCATAGACTCCATGTATTTGATCGCAGCGCCACCTGGATTTCGTGGCCAGCGTGGATACTGAAGAAAACAGACTTTACTACTTTCATACATATCATGCCATTGTGTTATGACGTTTAAAAATATGCGGGTGAACCTCACCACATTTTGTGGTATGTTGAAATGTTGTTGCTAAATTGCAGCCCCGTTTTCAGACTGAATTACATTGTTTTCAACGAATAAATCAGGGTAGTACTAGGAAATATATTAAATTTGTACGCCAGTCTGATTAGAAACCGTCATGTCTTCCTTTATATTAGCATATGATGCAGTCGGGCCTTATTTATTTTGTTATTCTGTTCATGGCAACATATATGCAATGCATTCTAATTTGCAACATATACTGAACGAAAATAAAGAAAATTATATACTCGTACAATGCTTTTGCTCTAAAATTTAAGTTTGAAACTTATACAAAAAATGGTTTATATATTTCACATCATGCGAAATATTAGTTGATCATTTTTGTTAAACTGGAAAACACAATGCATCTGTGTATAGAGCTAATCATATTGATTTGCAGTTTGCTGTATAACTCAGATAAGCTGCTATATTAACTAGAAATGAGGATTTTGCTCGATAATCTCATAACTGCAAATTGCAGTATGTCTTCGAGCACATATTGCTGATTTTGCTAGTGCCAAACGGGATCAAGTTTGCACTTAATAAGTGGAACACTGTGTTTCGCTAAACGTTTCACCAGCAGAAAGGATTTAACGAGAGCCGCTTGGGATAATGATAGTGCAGGAAAGCAATTAAGACAGCCTCCACATTTGTCCGCATACTTCAACGCTTGCTTCCTAATTAGGCCTCAATTCCAGTCACGTTTTATCGACACGCTCATTTACATGCATGCCAAGAAATCGCCATTGAAGCTACGAGCCAAGCCAAAAAATTAACCCTTGCAGGATTACGGGCTCCATAAAAGATCTTTATGGTGCATGTATAAAGGAGCTAGGCTATACGAGTGCACGTACAACCGAAAGTCAATAGATGACCGATTTTAATTTTTTTCTCTCATATAGCAAGATATATAAAAGACCTATACACATATTCACTCCAAAACCATTTCAACACTGCACATTAAATCGGATGAGCACAATGGCAATTTATTGTACATAGCACGATACTTCATTTATGCAGTCACATAAAACTTAACACATATTAAACACATTTAGGCCAAAATACTAAACGATATATATGGCTTACTGAATGTTAACTGAATATGAAGGAAAACCCGTAAGCCTTCGTATATACGTTTAAAACAAATTAATGTTATCAATGTCATGGACGAATCGATAACCATGCCATCAAAATTGTTGAAAAATTGGATACATACAACTTTACGTTTTAACAAATATCTTACTGACTTTTGGAGTTGTTTCCTAAAATAATACATATAACGAACGGTATATATCATACAGCTGTCAAAATTTAACAGTTCGTTTTGAGAAAAGGCAAACTGAAATTTAAAGGAAATGGCAAATCAGGAAATCGGAATTCATATTAATTATTATTGCTGACACATCTTCATGCAACTTTCACAGAATAGTGACATTAAATTAAAGTGCAAATGGAATTATATATAGGGTGGAACAAAAGTCTACGTTTATATGAAATATTTTTAAATGGAATTGTTATTGTTATGCCAATGAATATGAATCCCTATGAAGGGAAGCCGAAAATCATATCGCACTTGATCTTGGATACCGCCGTCAAGGTTATTGCATTATCTAACTTTGCAACCGTTCAAGTTAGAGTGCTAGTTCCAATTGGGAACTTGTAGAGCGTTGTGAAGTTAGTGTAATAAATTAAGTGTAATTAGCATACGTATAAGTATACATGTTTAGATATTTGTCCGGAATTACTGCAATCACGTTCAGTTTCAGAAACGGGTGCTGTGCAGAGAAGTTTGCATGCACTTCATGAATTATTGTAATCGCTGTGCAGAGAAGCGCACCTAGTGTAGTAATAATTCTGCAAACGAGTTTCAATTTCTTGTGCAATGATTATTGTAATGGATTTTGAAAGTATTTCCAACATTGTGATACCACTTGTACATTTCAGTGACACAAAATTAACTAAAAAAACACCTGAGCGATGCAACTTAAAAATACAATACATATGAGCTGTTTAATGAAGCTGGTATTAAAAAGGTGTGAACAGACTGTGAGTCCTGGAGTATGTGTTCTATGTGTATTCCTTCACTGGCAAGACACAACTTGAGCCCGATACTGAATGGACCAGCTACAATAGTCCGCCCTGGTGATACACTGGCACATGCATCAGCTAGCTATCCTGTGCTGCAAATAAAGGAATGTAGTGGCAGGTGTCTCAAACTTTTTGCATCAGATGACCCCAAAGAAAGAAATCTACAGATATCAGATCCGGCTGAGGTGGCCACGCAGTAAGTCCTCCATATCCAATCCATTGGTCCTGGAACATCTCGTAAATGTGTTATCTGGTTATCAATGCCGAGTGCAGAGGAGCATCATAATGTTGATAGTGCAACCTTAGGTAGGATGCTAACAGCAAGTAGTCGATGAAATCTGTGATGACACCATTGAGGATAAAATCTGTGTAACGCCTGGCCCAAGGATAATCCCATTGTAAATGCCACATGATGCATTCACTCGCCAGTTAACTTGAGTGTTTCTAGCATCCAATGAGGATTGTTGTCTGTCCAGAATTGTACATTGTGCCTATATACAATTCCATCTCAGCAGAACTGTGCCTCATCAATGTACAAATGTTTGTCAGAAACTGGTCATCATCATCAACACTAGCAAGTAGCCAGTTGCAGAAGTTAACTCACACAACATAACCACCTGAATTTAAAGTTTGGTGACAGTGCACATGGTACAGAAGAAACCTACATATTGTGCATGAAGGACACACAATACAGAGGTGTGACTGCTGCTGACATCTTGTACAAGTGCCCTGCTGCCGGTGTTCGGATTAGCAGCAACTGCTGCTAATACTGTGCTACTATTACCTAACTTCGTAAGTACTATTTCGAGGTCGCCCAGATTGAGGACATCTGATTACAGATCCTGTTTCCACAAAACAGTAATGTCTCATAATGTGCTTTGTCTTGGGTGGCGACAGTTTGGGAAGTTTCCTTGATAAATACGGTATGCAGCGCTGACATTACCATGCGACATTCCGTAACATAACACTATATGTCCACCATTTTTTATCTCATGGACCGACCTCATCTGAAATTGGTTGTCAAAGCTATTTTGGAAAATACACATGGTCTCTTATTTAAATTAGTCAACTGCATAATGCAACGTTGCTCTATATGCTGCGGTCAACCAATTCACGCTTCGCTGCACAGCACCCGTTTCTTAAACTGAACGTGTTTATATTGTAATTCCGGACAAATGTCTAAAAATGTCCACATAGGTATGCTGCTACGCTTATTACACTAATTTCACAACGCTCTACAAGTCTTCAATTGGAACTAGCATTCTAACTTGAACGGTTGCAAAGTTAGAGATTCAATAACCTTGACGGCAGTGTCCAAGGTCACGTGCGATATGATTTTTTGTTTTCCCGTATAGAATATCATATTCATTGGCATAACAATAACAACTCTATCTGACCCCATTTTAAAAATATTTCAAATACACAGACTTTTGTTCCACCTTGTATATGCACATAAATTGTGTACTTCAAAGCATCTGTGTATAGAAGTCAAAAACTGTTGTAAATTCCTGAACTACTGCTACTCCGACCACCACCATACCCGTAGACGTCACTTATGGATTGCCTCTAATGGTACCTATAATTTATAGTATAGTAAATGACTCGTATGGGGAATCAGGCCGGAGTGAAAACAATTGAGGTGGTATCCGGTGACGACACCAATACTATAGTCATTCAGTTTATAAAGACATTATTTTCGGATAAGCGGAGATAGATTCGTGGTGACATCAAGATTAATAGCGAATAGAGATAAAGCTACGTGCCTTTCCACCAAGTCCATGGTTTACTCATGAGCTGTTCAATTCGCTGGCCACGCAATCACGTGACCCACCAACCACCTAAGTGCAGAAGCACCTTCGCGTGCATTTATTGCTATACGTAGTACTTGGAGAGTAAAAAGACCACTTGCCTAATTCATATTGCAATTTGTTCAATCATTGACGTAACATCGATTATAGGGGTGGGGGAGGGGGACAGGCATTTTCCCAAATGGGTCATTTCACATTTACCTTCGCTATACTACATACATTTTGGTCCATTAAAACTGCCAAGTGCTGGAAAACAGATGACCGAGGACAATTAGGTTTGTCGAGCGAAAGGACTTTTGGCGAGCCAAGGACCCGTTTACGTCATTTACACACTAAATGAAGCGAAAAATCCAGCATTATTTTCCCCTTGCTGGATAGCAAAAAGGTCATACAAATGGATAGGGTACTGGGCGTAGTTGACCATCTGTCATGCGTGAAATCTAAAATATATGTGCTTAAGCTTTCATTGAAGTTAATCTTCAAATAAGAATTCTGAATACAGAACCTTTCAATTTCAAAATGACACACTAGAGTGAAAAATGTAATTAGGATGCATTTTGCAAGGAGTGTACTGTGCGTTTCACGAAAGATTGTGGTCGAGATGGCCCCTCCCCGACCTGTCTACTGCTTTTTTGGGGGGTTTGGATATATTTGAGGCTTGCTGTTGCGTGTTCACCTTTACCCAGTGACGTCATGATTCGGAATGCAGCAGCAAGCTTCAAATACCCAAACCCCCCAAAAAAGCAGTAGACTGGTTGGGGAGGGGCATCTCGACCACAATCTTTCGTGAAACGCACAGTACTTGGTATCACCCTTGAACAACCTCTTCCAAACATTTCAAATGCCTCAAAACCTAGAGGAAAGTTATTTGTATTTGTTGAGTGAGTCCTAAGTCTAAAAGTAGTGACAAACTTGAAAGTAGGTCACTTACGTGAACCACATAAAGTTCAAGAACAGGTAAACAGCTACCTATCCTACAACAGAACCAGCAGCAAGTGTTGGCCATCAATTATTAACACTATTGATATTACTATAAGATGGTAATCGTAGTACTCAGCATCAGAGGTGATCTACCTCACCGGTGGAACTCGTATCAGGAAGTTATACCAGAATATGCTAATTACAAAAACACATGTATGGTACTATACATTAAATATGTCCAGAGAATGAAAAGGCCAAAATAGACGCATAGGAAGGAGAGGCACTGAATATTAGTCACTCGTTTAAACGAATGTACACTCATTAAACACTTGTCTAGACTACCAAATAGAACATGCATGCATAATTTTGAGGCTAGCGCATATACAGAAAGCTCCACTAAACATTAAAAAGCCAATGCATCATGCATGTAATCACTATCTGGGGAACCAAATGAAGCAAGTTACTATTGCCATGCATGCAGATCGCATTTTCCCACCAGAGTGAAATAAATAAAAATGACAATGCTTATTCGAGTATTAATGCTGAACATTAAGAGCTTTTCTATGTTACAAAACTAGGGTACATGAAAGTCACTTTGTAGTTTCATATGACACGTTTAATTTAAGTGCTGGCAGCACATTGCAAATAATATTTGTTTGCACATAAATGGCCAATTGTGAGGCAATTCATTTTCAATGAGATAGAGTACAATTACAATGTTTTTCCACAAGCTTAATAACATATGCACTCTCTATATTGTGGACAATAAATATTAGTTGCAAACATAATAAATAGCAATTGGAAATACATTAGAACAATGTTCCTAATGGAGAAGTAGTCGTATTATAGCTCATGTAAGAGCCTCTCCCCATAATTCCTACTCCAGTGACCATATATCATTGCACATGTGGTATCATTTCTCACTGGGATTTGATGTTTTTTTTTTTTTCTAAATTGGATTAGAAAACTTCAATGCTGTTTATTTTCAAGTTAATTGCACAATCTACTGTTGGGTAAATCACCTTATTCGTGCATATCTGTTATAATCTGTAGATATAACAATTTGATATTCAGTGTAACAAATGCGATTACAGATTTATATTACCAACTCTCGAATTATTGTCTGCACTTTACAGTCTTCTAGTTGCAGCCGGGCAAAGAAATATGTATGCATTCACTGCTCAGCATGAAAGCCCAATGAAGAATAAGATTATAGCCCATACATGAGTTTTTAACGATTTTGATGAAATAACATGGACATTAATATTGGCAAAATGAAGTGAAGTGAAAGGTAGTAGTAATTCATAGTAATATTGCTATGGAAGGCAATCAGACATACCTTTTTCATAATTATTCGCCAATTTGCAGTTGGAATCTTATATTTCTCGGCAAAATGTTCATATATGAACATGTGCATATATATGTGAACAGCTATAGCCGTCTCCACTCTCATAGCTTTATATACTGTTTCCCAGCTTATCTGTGGACCAAAAAGGCGGTGCATGCGCTTTGTTGTAACCAATGGTGATGAATTGTAACCATCCGCTCGGCTTCAGTGCCCGATCTTCTAAACAAAGATGGCCGAGCGGATGGTTACAACTCATATCACCATTGGTTACAGCAAAGCGCATGCACTGCACCTTTGGTCCACAGATAAGCTGGGAAACACTATAGAGCTTGTTCTAAGTTTATATTTTGAACATGTTGTTTTCCTTAGAATTTCTAACCATACTATTGGAACATTAAAATTATATGCAATTGATATTTCAGTACCAGTTTTAAAGCTGCCACACATTTTGCCCCAACCATCCTACATATACTGTTTTGGAAAATAAATCTCTTGAATCAGGGAATTGGCAAAATTGTCAATGTTTTGGCGTTATCAAACATGCTGACATACAATTTACTAGCTTAGATTATAATATTATTTAATTGGGAATCTTGTGAAGCGTATAAGTCAACCATAATCAATTTAATGAAAAAATTAGATCAGAATCAGATAAAATACATACCAGCTTCTCTGAAACAAAAGGTGTATTCAGTAAATATGTTCTTATTTTGTGAAGTGAATCTGAATAAACCACCAGCGGTCGTAATTGACAAGAAATTTCATAAAACGCTTTAATTAGAGGCCTTTTTTCATCTTGCCCCACGAGTCATCTTGCCCCAGACCATCCTACAATATAAGGAAGTTGCACATATACAAGGGGTTCGTTTGAAAAACTTCTGTCCAAGAAATGTGACTTGTTGCTCTTTAAACCACTTGATAATATGCAGCAACAACAATATCTGCATCCGAGTTCAATAGTTGTCAATTTAAAGTATTTTAGGGTTTGAAAAATTTAAAAAAAAAAAACGTTCTAAGCTAATTTCATTACAGACATTGTGGCCGTAGTGATCTTGCAGTCTAAGGATCAACTGAAGGGATAATTTTCACGGACAGTATCTGCCATCTCCTCAAGCATTAGGATGGGTTCCTGATTGTGAACAGTGAATTTTTCACTTGAAACCTGTATATACATACAACTTGATTATACGTTGCTTTAATTTACTAGGCCAAACATACTTATGTATCTTTAATTCGTCCGAATAAAAAAATGAGGAAACGCTTTAATTATATGAACCATCCAATACATATAGCATTAACAAATATTTATTCCAAACTGCCTATATATAGTAACAGACAACAATTTCATTAGTGGAAGGTAATACATATAACATTTGCCCAATCTGATTTGGAGAACATAAGTGATGCTGCAATTTACAGACTAATTAGATATATCGTATTTGCTTTCTGTTTAGATGCTGCAGCGGGACTTCTTTTAAGCTATAATTTGATATATGCCAAAAAATATATATTTATGCCAAAAAGTCTACCAATGAAAACTGGTTATGCAAGCTGCTAAATACATATATGTATTAATCCAGGTTGAGCCAGAGGTCTTGCTTGGTACCTTCTAATAATTTTATAACTGTTAACAAGTTAATAAAAACAAGCACAGTACATTTGACAGTCATCAAAGTAGTCCAATTGAAAGTATTTCCTTTAGGAAATGGGATGAAATACAATGATTTGTGAGTCCAATTATGGTTTTCTTTGCAATGGAATGTTAGCACTACTGATGTCAAAGGGAAACTCCACACAAAAATCAAAAAAAGATCTATTTTTCTTCATGAAAAGTTATAGAACGTTGTACTTTAAACAGTGTCCAATTGTTTTTAGATCGCAAGCGTGACCACTAGATCTAGATTCGCTTGAAAACTTGTGGGGGCATCTTGACCGATCTGTTTAAAAAGTTTGACTGCAATCTGCAAGATTAGTGCCAATGACTCTAAAACCATGATTGTGTTGTCATAGGAGGAGATCCCAGATTACACTGTCATAACATTAATTTGTTCTGTCATATTCATATTTTTGAAGTTATAGCATACAAGGGTACTTATAATAGGTAAGCATTAATTACTTGTTGAGATCAGTTTAGAATGGTTTTTGGCAATCACAAGTAGATGTCTTATCATTTTGTCATACCGGTACACATGTTCACACTTTTTTGTTATCTCTGCAAGCAATTTAATACATATAATTGCATCATTTTGCATCCACCATCATGTTATGTTAAGTTGCATAAGTGTGCTTCACATTCAATGTGCTAGCTCAATTCACACTAAAAATAAGCAAGATTTTCTGTCTTATTTTGTCCAACACTGCATGTTCAAGAAGAAAAGCCATTCACAAATCAAGTGTAGCAACAAAATCTCTATGGAAATTAGCACTTAAATTTCGATGGGGTAATTCAGTTAGGAGGTTTGACTTTGATATAGCAAACTTAAAATGCTATAGTATTTTCAAGCCAAACTTTGCACTGCCACCCGCTTCCATCCCCACCCCTTTCGAGGAGGGTGTGGCAGTAAACATTGTCCAATCACAAGGTTCAGGCAGGGGTGGAGAGGGGGATTTCGGCGACTGGCAGTAAACATTGTCCAATCACAAAGTTCAGGAGGGGGACAGCGAGGGGTATTTCGGGCGTGAGCCGGTGCAAAGTTTGGCTTGAAAAATACTATAATAACTACGATGCGCATTTGCAAAATAAGGGCTGGTTGATTATAAAAAAGGACAAATAACAGAAACAAATATGTATTAATTATTACATGCACATCCATCCCAAAGCAACTTGTAACATATAATTCTCATAATTTTCGAAGCACTTTTATTATCGTCAAATATTTTTTTTTCATAACCTCTGCGTAAAATTCCGCCACCTGAGAATTCTGCATGTCCAGCACAGGCCATGCAGATGATAACAATAACTAGTGGCCTCGTACCTATAGTGAATAATAACGTCGTTCTGCATCTCAAAAAATGGCTTGCATTTCAAAGATTCAAGGAAAGTGAGGTGTTGAAAATGTCAGTGCTTTGGACTGGTTGGACATACTGAATTAGCTCACACGGTGGAATTTAATGCAAAGGTTATTTGAAAAAATAACTTCTAGTTATACAAATCGACGCTTACTGTATATATGTGCTGCTGGAAAGACAAACGCCTCCCAGCGTCATCAAGTGTATACATACACCCCATAAATTACACCCAACATGTCCCGGTACCGTATGTAAAGGGGTGCGGTGCTTTGCGTATGTGAAGGAATAATGTATTTTGAATGTCTGAAATATAAAATAAGATTGGAACAATGCAATTTAGAAATAAAGCTGGGGATGAATAACACGATCCACTAAATTCATATCTGCGAAGCACCGGATGTCACCTTAACACAGACCAATCCATGTTTAAATAGTATACTGGTTGTACACTTGAGGGCGCTAACCATAAGCGTCAATTTATTGACCGCAGTTGTGCAGTTTCTTTACATGACAAATTTACAAAGTTGAGGGTTTAAAATTCAAACTATCTGAAAAATGTTTGCCGATGTTGCTTACATACAAAATATTCAGTGCTGAAAAGCATGTGTACGAATCACATTTTTGTGTACTTCAGCTACCACAATATAATGCGTCCCCATGGACCAATTAACATATTTATAGCAAGTTTCGGTGTAATATATCGGATACACGGATCTGTATAAGTAAGGTCACTTTAATTATCGCCCCCCACTGCAGACAAATTATTTACATAAGTATAGAAATTAATCTTTATTACTCTTAAAGGAGAACTGACACGGAATTATTCGACCTCACAGATTTGGTCGATCGTTTTGCCAACTCGTAAGACGCGTATTGTGAAACTTCATTGCGATTTTCAGATTTGTTTGCCGTACCATTTAATTGTTACGACGACAAGAGTAAAGGTCCATTTCGGTCGTCAAGTCACAATGTACGTCACGGATCGGAAACGCTGCTATTGGCAGAAATTCGAAAACGTTCGATTCCGATCGACGACGATCTGTCTCATTGGCTCGCGCCATTTTGCCACAGGACATTATGACGCCAGCGCCGTGACATCGAACTTCTGTGACACCATGGCGTCACATCTCTAACTAGTCGTAACTATTTTTTACTGATGTTTACAAAATTATCGTTCCCG
>JAVBJR010000375.1:0-3882 GCA_031546965.1 Dysgonomonas sp. | reverse complement strand
GTCGTCGCGGCGGTCGTGAAAGGCGTCGCGTAACTTCTTTTTCTTCACTTTACTGTTAGGGTAGATGCCCACGTCGTTTCTCGGTGAAAGAACCTGATTACGATGAACAATTTAGAATTTGGCGTTTACAATGGACAATTTCGAATTTGTCGTAGTAAACAATTTACAATTTGTCGTAATGGAAAATATAAAAAATTGTAGTGGAAAATCTAACAATTTGTAGTGGAAAATCTAACAATTTGTAGTGGAAATCTAACAATTTGTAGTGGAAAATCTAAATTTTTGTAGTGAGAAATCTAACAATTTGTAGTGGAAAATCTAAATTTTTGTAGTGGAAAACCTAACAATTTATAGTGGAAAATCTAACAATTTGTTATAGTGACAAATCCGAAATTTGTAGTGGGTAATCTAAAATTTGTAGTGGAAAATCTAAAAAATTGTAATGGGGAAGCTAAAAATTTGTAGTGGGAAATCTTTGTTGTGAAAAACCTAACATTTGTAGTGGAAAATCTAACAATTTGTAGTGGAAAATCTAACAATTTGTAGTGAAAAGTCTAACAATTAGTGGGAAACGAAAAAATTTGTAGTGGAAAAACTGAAATTTGTCATAGTGGAAAATCTGAAATTTGTCATAGTGAAAAATCTAACAATTTGTAGTGGAAAATCTAACAATTTGTAGTGAAAAGTCTAACAATTTGTAGTGGGAAATGAAACAATTTGTAGTGCAAGACCTAACAATTTGTAGTGGAAAACGAAACAATTTGTAGTGGAAAATCTAAATTTGTAGTGGAAAATCTAACAATTTGTAGTGGAAAATCTAACAATTTGTAGTGTCAATTCAAAAATGTGTAGTGGGAAATTAACAATTCGTATTGGAAAACCTAACAATTTGTAGTGGAAATCTAAAAGTTGTAGTAGAAAATCTAACATTTGTAGTGGGAAATCTAAAATTTGTAGTGGAAAATTTAAAATTTATCATAGTGGAAAATCTAACAATTTGTAGTGGAAATCTAAATTTGTAGTGGAAAATCTAAAATTTGTGGTGGAAAATCTAAAGTTTGTTGTGGAAAGTCTAAAATTTATCGCAGACGAAAATTATAAATTTGTAGTGGGAATCTAACAATTTGTAGTGGGAAATCTAACAATTCGTAGTGGAAAATCTAACAATTCGTAGTGGAAAATCTAACAATTCGTAGTGGAAAATCTAACAATTCGTAGTGGGAAATCTAACACTTTGTAGTGGAAAATTTAACAATTTGTAGTGGGAAATCTAACAATTTGTCATAGTGTAAAATCTAACTATTTGTAGTTGGAAATCTAACAATTTGTAGTGGGAAATCTAACAATTTGTAGTGGGAGATCTAACAATTTGTAGTGGAAAATCTAAATTTGTAGTGGAAATTCTAGAAGTTGCAGTGGGAAATCTAAAATTTGTAGTGGGAAATCCAAATTTTATAGTGGAAAACCCGAAATTTGTCATAGTGTAAAATCTAAAATTCGTCATAGTGGAAAATCTAAAATTTGTAGTGGAAAATCAACAATTTGTAGTGGGAAATCCAAAATTTGCAGTGGAAAATCAACAAGTTGTGGTGGAAAATCAACAATTTGTAGTGGAAAATCTATAATGTCATGGAAAATATTTGTAGTGGAAAATGTAAAGCTTGTAGTGGGAAATCTAAAATTTGTTGTAGTGATAAATTCGAAATTTGTAGTGGGAAATCTAAAATTTGTAGTGGGAAATCCAAATTTTGAAGTGGAAAATCAGAAATTTGTCATAGTGGAAAATCTAAAATTTGTAGTGGAAAATCAACAATTTGTAGTGGGAAATCCAAAATTTGTAGTGGAAAGTCAACAATTTGTGGTGGAAAATCAACAATTTGTAGTGAGAAATCTTTGTTGTGGAAAATCTACAATATGTAGGGGAAAATTACAAATTTGTAGTTGAAAATCTAAAACGTGTCATAGTGGAAAATCTAAAGTTTGTTGTTGTGGAAAATCTAAAATTTATCGCAGCGGAAAATCAAAAATTTGTCGCAGTGGAAAATTCAAAATTTGTCGTAACGAAATACAATTTTCCGTAAATTGACAAAAGGAATTAAGAATGTCACCTCAACTAAGGAATACGTAGCGTTCTTCTTGAGAAACGTGCGTGCCGTTCTTTCGCGCCACGACTTGGCAGCGGTCAACTGCGATTCAACTTGCGGCAGCAGATCGAGTCGTACCGGGATCGGTCGTCCCTTGTTAACTAAGTTCTCCAATACTTCAAGGTACGGGTAATGTTCGCCGTTCTGTAATAGAAAATAACATTTCATATAAACTGCAAAATATTCATCTGTTCCGTACGTAACACAAAAACCCACTATAAAACCCGACTTCCGAAACTATCTCGCACATGAATCAATCCCACGCAACATTTCCTATACTTTACATACTACAAAATTGCACCGCAACATTTTCTATGCAACAAACTTGCAAAAGTCATTGATGCTCCCATAAAAACCCACTTATGCAACTTTCTTGCGCTTGCTTCAATCTTACGCAACATTTCCTATACTTTACACACTACAAAATTGCACTGCAATATTTCCCTTGCAATATACTTGCAAATGTCCCTTAAATCGCAACTTTCGCAACTTTTTTGCGCCTCTTTCAATCTCATGCAATGTTTCCTATACGTTACTGATTAAAAACTTGCATTACAATATTTCCCATGCAACAAACTTTCAAAAGTCCCCAATAGACACAGATTTCGCAATTTTCTTGCTAATATCTCAATCTCACGAAACATTTCCTACACGTTATCAATTACAAAATTGCACTGCAATATTCCCCATGCAACACATTTGCAAAAAATCAATAAAACATTCCCATAAACGCCCTTTTGCAACTTTCTTGCGACTGCCTAAATCTCAAGCAACATTTCCTATACGTTAACTGTTACAAAATTGCACTGCAATATTTTCCATGCAACAAACTTGCAAAAATCAACAAAAATTCCCATAAAACCCACTTTTGCAACTGTCTTGCGATTGTCTCAATCTCACGCAACATTTTCTATACGTTACATACTAAAAACTTGCACTTCAATATTTCCCATGCAACAAACTTGCAGTAATCAACCAAAAATTCCCATAAAACCCACTTCTGCAACTGTCTTGCGATTGCCTCAATCTCACGCAACATTTCCTATACTGTACACATTAAAAAATTGCATTGCAACCTTTCCAATGCAACATTTCAAAAGTCAAGTCCCTAAAACAGACTTTCGCAACTTTCTTGCGCTTCCCTCAATCTCACGCAACATTTCCTATACAATAACCATTAACAACTTGCACAGCAATATTTCCCACGCAACAAACTTGCAAAAACCACCAAACTTTCCCTAAAGCACATTTCTTTCTATTCAAAATGGTATAATAACAAGTTTAAACACTTGTAATATTACCTGTACTGCATCTACTTTACAACTCCACTCCTTAGCTTTCTTAAGGGCATCTTTAAGAGCCAAGATGTTGGGTAGATACGCCGAAATGCTGTTGGAATCGTTGACTATGGTTTCCAAAGTTGCGATCGCGTGTCTAGGCCTTTAATTGAAAAATTGTCAAAAACACCAATTAAAATCAATAAAATCAGAAACAAATTTTAATATGTTATACTTACTTTGCTTGAAGACATAACCGGGCTATTTCTTCAAATCTCTCAACGCGAACTAATAATTCCTGCATTTCGGCGATTTTCTTTTCTAATATCGGATGAGGCGGAAGATTTCCTCCGCTGTCTATTAATTTATGCAAGTTGTCTATTGTCACTTGACTGCCGTCTTTCATCATCTGATGCACTTCCTCCAACCAAGTAACTTGCTGGTGTTTCTTGAAAATTTTC
>JAVBJR010000301.1:0-8739 GCA_031546965.1 Dysgonomonas sp. | reverse complement strand
AAATACTTTGGCGGTTTATCAAATATCAATGGCTACCTTTCGATGCTTTTATGAACTTCCAAAATCTCAAAGAACGTATTGCGGAGGTATTGAACGGCATAGGCTCAAAACATCGCATTAATTTTTACTGATTACTTATTTATTGTTTATTTAGGAAAATAAAGTGAAATTTGATTATTTTTGCACTACCTAATCTTAATTTATAAGAGAGAGAATAAACTCTCCCTTTTGTTCTTTAATAATTAACTTTGAATATAATAACTAAACATCTTTGGCTATGAGTAAAAAACTATTCTTCACACTATTGCTGACACTATTGGTCGGTTATTCTTTTGCTGCGGATTTAGATACTGATGTACCGCCTCAAAAACGAGAAACATTACATGACACTAAAACCTCTTTCAAGGATTTTAGATTTTCTGTGGGGGCAGGCTATGCCAAGCGTCTTGGTAAAAAAGATGACATGGGCAATGCGGTACTCGATCAGTTATTAGATAAAGTACAAAATCAGCTATCTTTGGAAATTGACGGACAATATTTTTTCAAAGAAACGTGGGGCATTGGTCTTAGTGTTAATAATTCTTCCGGCTCCGGAGAGGTTCAAAGGCAAATAGCTAAGACTAACCTTTTATATGTAGGACCTACATTTTCTCTCCGTTACGATCTCGATAAATTTCTGCTATTAGGTAATATTGGTTTCGGACCTTTATTTTATAGAGAAGATTTTCAAGGGCTTGGTTCAGGAAGGATGAATATAACAACATTTGGCTTTCAGACCAATTTTTGTGCAGAATATAAGTTAAACCAAAAATTAGGTTTGGGTATAAAGTTGGGATGGATTTCAGGGAATTATAATTTTAAACAGTCTTATGGTGAAGATTATAGACTGAATCTGTCTAATTTTAATATTGGAACTTATTTAAGCTTTAGAACATGGTAAAGAAGAGCATACTAACCATTTTATTGCTGCTTTGCATAGCAATGGTCAGTACAAGTGCTACTGCTTCAAAGAAGGTGACTCCCAATTCGGGGAAGTGCTTGGTATATTTTATGCGTCCCTCGTCATCAGCTTTTGCTATCAAATTTAAACTGTACGATAATGAGGTACTCGTAGATAAATTAGGACATAGCAATTATATTGCTTATGAGTGTGATCCGGGTGAGCACATTTTTGTCCTCAAATCGGAGAATACCGATTACTTGGAGGCAAATCTCGAAGCAAATAAAGTTTATTTGGTAGAATGCGAAGTCCAGCCGGGAATCATAACAGCTAGAGTTGCGTTTAATCCGATTTCTCCTCAACACAAGAAGTTTGAAAATAAGGAAAAGGATATTTTGAAACTAATTGGTAATGCCAAGAAAGGCAAAGAAGCAGGGCAAGACGAAGAGCAACCCGAATTTGAAGAAATGAGTTCTACCATGAAGAAATTTTATGAAAATAAGAAAAAGGGGAAGAAGATAAAACAACTTAGTCCCGATATGGCTGTAGAATTCGAAGTGGAAGATATGCCGTAACTTGTTTTTAACTTATAATAGAAAAGAGCTTGCGAAATTTCGCAAGCTCTTTTTGTATACTGTAGCTGTTTTTAAATCAACACTTTATATTCAATTCATTTAATACCAAGCGTATTTGCTCGAATGTGGTTATACGGGTAGGAACTAGTGGCAAGCGCAGTTTATTTTCGATATATCCCATCATGTGCAACATCGATTTTACACCTGCCGGATTACCGTCTACAAACAACAATTTAAAAAGCTCGCTAAAACTATGGTGAATAGTTAATGCACTCTGATAATCGCCCTCCAAAGCCAAACGGGTCATGCGGCTGAATTCTTTCGGGAAAGCATTTCCTATAACCGATATAACGCCAATTGCCCCTAGAGTTATAAGTGGGAAGGTAATGCCATCGTCACCCGAAATAACGTCAAAATTATCGGGCTTGCGTTTGATAATATTATCCATTTGGGTCATATCGCCCGATGCCTCTTTGATAGCTACTACATTGCTAAATTCGTTGGCTATACGCAGGGTGGTTTCGGCAGTCATATTCACCCCTGTACGCCCCGGAACATTATAGAGAATAACCGGAAGCTTAGAGGCTTCGGCAATAGCTTTGTAATGCTGATATATGCCTTCTTGAGAGGGTTTGTTATAATAGGGTACTACCGAAAGGATAGCGTCTATTCCTTCGAAATTGTCATTCTTCAACTGATCGACAATTGCACGGGTATTATTTCCGCCAACACCCAAAACAATGGGTATACGTCCGTTTACACGGCTGATAACAGTTTCTACAATTTTAGTTTTTTCCTCTTCGGTAAGGGTGGCGGTTTCGGCAGTTGTTCCCAGAACGACAAGATAATCGGTATTATTTTGTATCTGATAGTCAACAAGTCTTATAAGAGCTTCGTAATCGACACTCTCGTCTTCCTTGAAAGGAGTAATAAATGCAACTCCTACACCTCTTAGATTAATTCTTGACATAAGTTCAGTTCAATCTTTTATCTTGTTGATTTTTGATGTAAAGATAAACAATTTTAGCTATCGCAAAATAGTATGACTTCTATTTTCAGCATACAAAACTTCTATTTACTTGATATGCGGCAGATAAATTTTTAGTTGTTCATAAGCCTCAAATAAGGTCTGCTCGTCTTCTTTGAGTATCACAAAGTCATATATTTTTTCGTCCTGCTCTTTAAAACCCAAACAAAAATTGCTCTTGTTCCTAACGAGCAAAGACTTAGTATAATTATTGGGTTCAACAGACAGATCGAGCAATGTATCGTACTCCAAATTATCAAACTCTGCAAGTATGGCAGAGCGAATCAAGCGTATCCAATTTAAATCTTTATGAAGATCTACAACCCTTATATCCGATGGAAAAGCCGAGCGTTGAGCCTCATTTTGGGGCTGTTTACCCTGTACCGTCCAAAGGATCACGTTCTTGCCATGCTTTTTCAAATCTGCTATAATAGGAGATATCATTTCCCAATTTTGTATGTCGAATAAGATCAGAATATTACGCATTCCTTCGAAATTAAGGAAGGTATGTTTTCGATTGTTCTTCTTTAATTCTGACTTTATACTTCTTCGTAAAAAATAGTCCAGCATATTCAGTTACAAGTTACGAGTTACGAGTTACTGCTAAACGAATCTTGTAACTCGTAACTTGTAACTCGTAACTGAAAATTCTATTCAATCATTTTTAAAAACTCATCCTCGTTGAGGATTTTGACTCCCAGTTTTTGTGCTTTCTCCAACTTTGCGGGTCCCATATTTGCACCTGCCAATACATAGTTGGTTTTTGCCGAAATAGAGCCGCTGTTTTTACCTCCATTGAGGTCTATCAGCACTTTATACTCGTCTCTTGAATACTTTTCGAAAGTTCCGCTGATTACAATCGTCACACCATCTAATTTGTTGGTTTGCTGATCTGTAATACTTTCTCTGGTTTCGAACTGCACTTCAAAGTGGCGTAATTTACTAATAATATCTTGATTTTCTTCTTTTTTGAAAAAATCTACTATGCTTTGTGCAATGCGTTCGCCTATTTCGTCTACTTCAACAAGCTGCTCAACAGTGGCTTGCATCAATAAATCGATCGAAGGAAAAGCTTTAGCTACTTTTTTAGCTACAGTTTCGCCTACGAACCTTATTCCTAAAGCGTATAGAACTCTGGGGTAGGGTACATTTACTGAATCGGCAATACTGTCTATCAAGTTTTTGGCACTCTTTTCAGCCCATCTTTCCAGTTCGGCAATTTGTTCCCATTGCAACGTGTAGAGGTCGGCTACATTGTGTATCATTCCTGCATTGACAAGGTGTTCTACGGTTTCCGATCCACCTGCAATATCCATCGCCTTGCGGGTAAGATAATGTTCAATTCGTCCTTTTATTTGCGGAGCGCATCCCATATAATTGGGGCAGTAATAAGCCGCTTCGCCTTCGTCTCTTACTAGGGTTGTACCGCATTCGGGACATTGGGTAATAAAGTAGACTTTTGGAGTGCCGGCTTCGCGGACATCTATGTTTACCCCTGTTATTTTGGGTATAATTTCACCACCCTTTTCCACATATACCATATCACCGATATGCAAATCCAGTGTATCAATGGCATCGGCATTGTATAAAGAAGCTCGTTTGACGGTGCTTCCCGAAAGTTTTACGGGTTCGAGATTGGCAACGGGGGTAACGGTTCCGGTGCGTCCCACTTGATATGCGACCGACAATAGGCGTGTCACCTCCTGCTCTGCCTGAAACTTATATGCAATAGCCCATCGGGGCGATTTGGCGGTATATCCTAAATTTTTTTGTTGCAGTAATGAGTTTACTTTCAGTACGATACCATCGGTAGTAACGGGTAGGTTTTTGCGTTCTGTATCCCATTTTTTGATGAAGGCGAATACCTCTTCCAAGGTACTGCATTTGATGGTGGCATCGGAGGTTTTAAAACCCCATTCCCGGGCTTTTTGCAAGTTTTCGTAATGACCGTTTTGCGGCAGATTTTCGCCCAACATATTGTATAGGTAGGCATCTAATCTGCGAGATGCAACTGTTTTAGAGTCTTGCAGTTTAAGCGTTCCGGATGTTGCATTCCGTGGATTGGCGAAGAGATTTTCTTCTTGTTCTGCCCTTTCTTTGTTGAGGTCTTCAAACACTTGCCAGGGCATCAATATTTCGCCCCTTATCTCAAATAGGGCAGGGTAGTCGTTGCCCCTTAGCGAGAGAGGTATACTGCGGATTGTTTTTACATTGGTGGTGATATCGTCGCCTTTTACGCCATCGCCTCTGGTAACTGCCCGAGTGAGTTTTCCGTCGGTATAGGTGAGCGAGATAGAAGCTCCATCGTATTTTAGTTCGCAAACAATCTCGAAATTATCATTTAAGTCTTTTTTTACCCGATTGTAAAAATCGGTTACTTCGGCTTCCGAGTAGGTATTCGAGAGCGAAAGCATCGGATAAATATGCTCTACCTGATTAAACGTTTTGGTGATATCGCTTCCTACCCGTTGAGAGGGCGAACTTGGGTCGGCATACTCGGGGTGAGCAGTTTCCAAGTCGATAAGCTCTTGCATTTTATGATCGAAATCGAAATCCGATATAGTGGGGTTAGACATCACATAATAGTTGTAATTATGTACGTTGAGCTCTTCCCTTAATCGGTCGATTTGTTGCCCGATGGATTCCATTGTTGATAAATTATTATTCTGATAACAAAAATACAAAATTAATTATAATTGCTTATCAGTATCGGAGCAAACACATCAAATCTTGAGAAGTTGTTTTAAATATTGGTTATTCATGCGAATAGAGGATTAAACAGAGGATATTTATTTTGCCTGCGAAGTAAATGACGGCTTTAGTTGTAAAATTTTAGAGCCTGTTTAAATTTTTCCCGAATATTTTTGTTTTCCGAATATTTTTGTTTTCTTCATACATCCTTAGTTATTATTGTCTAATTTTCTATTTTGTTCGACTATTTAAACTTTTGCTTTGCTTGCGTCACAAATTAGAGAATTAGGAAAAGAATAATCTGATAAATTAGATCAAATAAACTTATAATTTTAATATTATCACAATTTAAAATACAAGTAATGAAATCATTCAAATCAAAAGTCTTAATTATTGGAGCATTCCTCATTACGGGATTGTCCCTTTCGGCAGGCGAGATCACCTTGAAGATCAGTAAAAAGTACCTCAATTTTCCCGTGTCTCATACGCAGGACAGATCTAAAATGACTTTCCACACAGATGGTAAACCCGATCTATCGGTAGTGATACGTCTTGCTCCCGACAAAGCCGATTACTGGGTGTTTAAGGATGTGTCGGATCTCAAAGGCAAGACGCTTAAAATCAGTTATGACGGAAACGATAAAGGTTTGAGTCAAATATACCAAGACGATCAAATTGCAGGGCAAGACAGCCTTTACAAAGAAAAAAATCGTCCGCAATATCACTTCACCACCCGTAGAGGTTGGATAAATGATCCCAACGGTTTGCTCTATTACGATGGCGAGTATCATCTCTTTTATCAACATAACCCATACGAACGCGATTGGGAAAATATGCACTGGGGACATGCTGTGAGTACAGACCTTATCCATTGGCAAGAACTACCCGATGCCCTATACCCCGATCAAATAGGCACAATGTTTTCGGGATCGGCTGTGATAGACTACGACAATACAGCTGGTTGGAACAAAGGCAAAACCCCTGCAATGGTTGCTGCTTACACGGCAGCAAGTCCCGAAAGACAAGCACAATGTATAGCTTACAGCTTAGACAAGGGACGTACCTTTACTAAATACGAAGGCAACCCGGTGATAGATTCTAAAAAAATATGGAACAGCCAGGATACCCGCGATCCCAAAGTATTTTGGTACAAACCGGGCAACCATTGGGTATTGGTACTTAATGAGCGTGACGGACACTCTATATACAACTCAAAAGACTTGAAGCACTGGGAGTATCAAAGCCATGTAACCGGATTTTGGGAATGCCCCGAATTGTTTGAACTACCCATCGATGGTGACAATAACAAAACTAAATGGGTAATGTACGGTGCTACAGGCACATATATGATAGGTTCGTTTGACGGAAAGAAGTTCACACCCGAAAAAGGGAAGTATCTCTATACCACAGGGTCGATATATGCGGCTCAAACCTTTACCAATATGACCGACGGACGCCGTGTGCAGATAGGATGGGCACGTGTAACGCACCCCGGAATGCCTTTTAATGGTATGATGTTTTTGCCAACTCAACTTACTTTGCGTACGACTAAAGACGGTGTAAGGTTGTTTAGCGTACCTGTAAAAGAAACCGAACAACTTTTCACCCCCGCAGGCAATTGGACGGGTATGACTTCGGACAAAGCAAACGAAACATTGAAGAAATTTTATGATGCCGATTGTTTACGAATCAAAGCCATCATTAAACTGTCTCATGCCACAGATGCAGGATTCAACTTGTTTGGACAACGGATTATCGGCTACGACATGAATTCTACTATGCTAAACGGTGTATTTTATTCGCCCCAAGATATGACAAGCATGGAGCTTTCGGCAGACATATATATAGACAAAACTACGATTGAAGTATTCATCGATGGTGGAGCATATTCGTATTCGATGGAAAGAAAACCCGATAGAAACAACACAGAAGGTTTCCACTTTTGGGGTAATAATATAGAAGTGAAGAACCTCGAAGTATTTAACGTGAAATCGATCTGGTAATCAAATAAATAATAAAGATAATGAATAACAAGTATTTATACTGGACAATATTTGTAGCCATTACCGGAGGTCTGCTCTTTGGGTTGAATATGGCCGGTATCTCGGGAGCTAATGATTTGATTGCCGGCGAATTCAACCTGACTGTAAGTAAATTAGGTACCGTGGCTAGTTTTCTAATGATCGGCTGTCTTATTGGAGCGCTTTTTACAGGCACTTTTGCAGACAAATATGGTCGAAAAAAGGTAATGATAGTTACGGCAGTCTTGTATATAATCTCCTCTTTGGGTTGTGCTTTGGCAACGGGCTTTCCGATGTTGACTTTTTTCAGAGTATTATCCGGGTTGGCAGTTGGGGCTACATCCGTTGTATGCCCTATGTATATATCCGAGATTTCGCCGGCAACAAAAAGAGGTACACTTGTATCGTTCAACCAATTTGCCATTACCATAGGTATTGTGCTTGCTTATATTTTCGATTACTTTCTTTTAGACCTGCCTTCCGAAAGCTGGCGATACATGCTGGCAGTACCGGCAGTATTTGGTACTATATATCTAATATGTCTTTTGACATCGTTTCCCGAAAGTTCGCGCTGGTTATTGTCTAAAAGCAGACGAGATGAGGCATTATTGGTGTTGAAAAAAATAAACGGAAACCAATCTGTTTCGGCAGAGTTGCAGGAGATGGAAGATTCGTTGGCAGCCGAGAAACTCAAATCGAATGTTTCTTTCACCGAAATGTTTAAAGGAAGAACCGGTAAAATAGTGCTGATTGGAACACTTTTGGCTGCATTTCAGCAAATTACGGGTATAAATGCCGTTATTATATTTGCCCCCGATATCTTTAAAGCAGTAGGAGTAGGGGGTGATACCGCCTTGTTGCAATCGATGTTGGTTGGCATTGTGAATGTGCTGATGACTATTGTTGCATTGAAACTTGTAGACAGCAAAGGACGCAAAACCTTGTTGCTATGGGGAGCCGTAGGCATGATGCTTGCGCTGGCTTATTTGACATACGCGTTTAGCGGAGGCAGCGGAAACGGTACCAACGTACTGCTAGCCTTACTTGTGTACATATCTTTCTTTGCAGCATCGTTTGCACCTGTTATGTGGGTGATTATCTCCGAAATTTATCCTGCCAAAATAAAGGGAATGGCGATGTCTTTCTCTACGGCAGTAAGTTGGGGATGTACTTTTTTAACGGTTTATTTTGCCCCTATCATCCGGTCGGAACTTGGCGATAACTGGCTCTTTGCTATTTTCGGAGGATTTACCTTGTTGGCATTCATCTTTGTAAAAATATGGATTCCCGAAACAAAAGGCAAAACGTTGGAACAAATAGAAAAAGAATTGAATTAAATAATTGATTCCCCCCCTGTAGAGGAGGAAAGCTGTGGGGGTGTTGCCACAAAAGTGAGTATTTATAAGGAAGCACATCGTGTGAAAAGGGGGGGTTTTAAAAGAAAAGTTAATTAAAAAAATAAAGGGAAGAATGGACTACTATTTG